>CAJLOU010000035.1 GCA_905208345.1 uncultured Collinsella sp. | reverse complement strand
GCGGCCAGGTACTCGGCCAGCGCACGGGCGCGGTCGAAATGCGCCTGCATGCGGGCGTTAAGCGAGGAAAGCCCACGCTCCAGCACGTCGGTCTCCTCGGCAGAAAGGTCGAGCGCCGACGCACCGCAGCCTGCAAACAATACGTGCGCGTACTCGGCAGCAGCATCCACACGATGGCGCTTGAGCTGCGAGCGCGCCACCGAAGCGGCAACGAGCTTGCGCGGAGCCTTGCCGGCGCACACGCGATCGAGCGCCTCAAGCGACAGGACGGCACCCAAACGCAGTGGATCGCAGCCAAAAGCCGACGCCACAGTGTTGTCCACAACCAGCAGCGCATGAGCCCCACGCGCCGAGCGGCTCAGAGCGCGAAGGTCAGGCACACGCAGACCAAACCCGCCGATGGAGTTCACAAACCACCATAGGTGCGGCCCCCCAGCATCAAGCGAAGCATCAAAGTTCTCGGACGCGGCGACAAACGCCTCGACGGCTGGCGAGCCCACCAGCGCGACATCGCAGCCATCAAAGCTGCGCGCAAACGCATCGGCAAAGTCATCGGCAAACGCAACCAGGCGGTCACCGGGGCGCACAATCCCCAACAGCGACAACGCCGCCGGCACATGCGAGGCCGCAAGCAACAACGCCTCACGGGCGCCGGCCCTCAAAGCCCAGGCCTCTTCTAGCTGCTGTACGCCCATACGACACCGTCCCTTCATAACATAAACCCACGATGCGGATGTTTCCCGCATCGTGGGCAACGGCTGCAGTATAGCGCCGATAAGCGATCGCGCGCCTAGATGTTGAGCGTGTGATAGTTCACGCTCGCACTCGGCGCGTCAACGGTCACGCCATAGGCCTCGGGATAGATGCGCGTCGAAAACACGAGCGCGCCATCGTTCACAAACACCTCGACCGACGAGACATCGCCAACAATACGTACGTTACGAACCTCGTCGACGGGCTCCCAACGCACGGTACGACCGCAGCCGGCAGAAGCGCGACCCTCATCGGTAAATCGCATCTCAAAGCGCGCGGGTAGCTCGCCCTCGGCGGGCACAAACGCCAGCTTCAGCTCGCCATCAACGGTCGCGGTAAACGCGCCGTCGACACCGTCAACAACAACGTCAAAGCAGGTATCGCCGGCAACTTCCAACGAGCCCGCCCCCACACGCACCGAGGCATAATGGAGCTCAATCTCGCGCGCCGGCTGCTGCAGCACCACGCCGCCGTCACCGGCCGTAAGCTCGCGCGGCACTGTCATGCAGTGCTGCCAGCCGCACGCCACGGTGGGCGCATTGTCATAGGTCGGCTCATCGGGCATGCCCATCCAGCCGATCAGAATGTGGCGACCATCCTCGGCCGTAAACTCCTGCGGAGCATAGAAGTCAAAACCGGCGTCCCACAGGCGGAACTCACCCAGCCCATAGGCATCGTCACCACCGGTAATGTCGCCCGTTACAGGCATATAGCCCGCTGCATACACATTGCCGCGGTCCCAACGACCGCCCTCGAGCCCCTGGGGCGAGAAGGAAAGGAACTTCGCCGGTACGCCGCCATCCGCCTCAAGCTCCAGATACCCCGGGCACTCCCACATAAAGCCAAAACGCTCGGGCGTAGACACACGGCTCTCGAGCTCCCAGCTCAGCATATCGGCCGAGCCATACACCAGGATCTCGCCTACATCGCGCCCGGCACCCTCGCCGTGCATCTCACAAAAACGGCTATCGACATGCGGCCCGTCCACGCGACGACGCGCGCCCAGCACCATGTGATAACGCCCGTCCGCGTCACACCACACCTTGGGATCGCGCACATGGCAGGTCAAATCCTCGGGATAATCCTCGGAGGCCAGCACCACACGCTTTTGGCTGAACTCCCGACCGGCAAGGCCATCAACGCTCTCCACATAGACGGTATCAGCGCGGCGGCCGGTATTGACGTAGTCGTACGTGCCTTCCGCATCGGAAAGCTTAACGTTGCCCGTATAGAGCACGCGAATGCGACCGTCCTCGGCAAGCGCGGAGCCCGAATACACACCGTGGCAATCGAACGGCTCGTCGGGCAGCAATGGGGCGCCAACGTAGTCCCACGTCATAAGGTCGCGGCTCGTCGCATGACCCCAGGCCTTAACGCCACCCTCGACATCAAACGGCGCATATTGAAAATAAGCGTGGAACACGCCGCCTGCTTGGCAAAGACCGTTGGGGTCGTTGAGCCAGCCCGCCGGCGGCATTATATGGAAGCGCTGGCCATATGCGCCATGACCGCACTCAGAGGCGGCAGCGTCAACAACGGCAACCAACTTTGCAAGGTCGCGACCAAGTGCATTAGACATATCAAAGTCCTAACGGATCGAAAGTAACAAGGCGCCAGATACGGGAAACGCCCGCGAGCATACAGCCCGCGGGCACCCCTCAATCAAAAGCTCTTAGGCCTGCTCAGAAGCCTTGGGCTCGTCCTTGTACAGGACAAACGAGATAGCAAAGGAAACGACCGCGGCGACCGCAAACATGATCGCGTACTGCACGGGCTGGGCCAGGCACAGCAGGATGCCGAAGATACCGGTAACGCCCGTGCCGGAGGCAGCCAGCGAAGTGAGCGCGCAGACCAGGGCACCGCAACCGCCGCCGATGCAGCCGGCGATGAAGGGCTTAAAGAAGCGCAGGTTCACACCAAAGATGGCAGGCTCGGTAATGCCCATGAAGGCGGACAGGGCCGAAGGAAGCGCCAGACCCTTGATCTTGGCATCGCGGGTCTTAAAGGCAACGGCGAGCGCGGCGCCACCCTGGGCGATATTGGCAGCGCTAGCAATGGGCAGCCAATAGGTCACGCCGTACTGGGCGAGCTGGCCCAGGTCGATGGCGGTGTACATCTGGTGGATACCGGTAACGACCGTGGGGGCATAGAACAGGCCGACGATAAAGGAACCGATGCCGAAGGGCAGGGTCAGCAGGGCCTGGATCAGACCGAGGATGGCGTTCTCAGCCCAGACAAAGATGGGGCCGACGGCAACAAGAGTCACGAGCACGGTCACGAACACCGAGACGAGCGGGGTCACAAAGAGGTCGAACATCTCGGGAACGATCTTGTGCAGGCGCTTCTCGAGGAAGGCCAGAATGGCGCAGGCGATGACGATGGGGATCACGTGGCCCTGATAACCGACCCACTCAAAGCCGTAGACGCCGGGGATGACGGTGACCATGGTCTGAACGCCCTCGGAGGCAACCGTATAGGCGCTCTGCAGCGAGGAGTTGATGAATGCACCACCGACGACGGCACCCAGATACGGGTTGGCGCCAAAGGCCTTAGCGGCGGAGTAACCGATCAGGATCTGCAGAATGCCAAAGGACGTGCCCGAGACCAGGTCGGCGATCTTGTAGATAAAGTTATTGGTGTCGAGCGCGATAAAGCCGTTGGAGGCCATAAAGTTGAGGGCGCTCATAATGCCCAGCAGCAGGCCCGAGGCCACGATGGCGGGGATGATGGGGACAAAGACGTCGCCGAGCACCTTAATGGCACGCATAAAGATGTTCTGCTGCTGCGCCGCGGCCTCCTTGACCTCGGCCTTGGTGGCAGCCTCGACGCCGCTGAGCGCAATGAAGTCGTCGTAGACCTTGTTGACGGTGCCGGTACCAAAAATAATCTGGAGCTGGCCCTGGGCCTCAAAGACGCCCTTTGCGCCGTCGATATTCTCGAGGGCCTCCTTGTTAACCTTGGCGTTATCGGCAATCACCAAGCGTAGACGCGTGGCGCAGTGTGCGGCCGAAACAACGTTGTCGGCGCCACCGACGTTGTCGAGCACCTCTTGGGCTGATTTGCGGTAGTCCATGACTTCCCTTTCCTCCAACGGGCGCATGTGCACCCGGCCATCTTTGACACTTACACTGTAATCGTTTTCAGTTTCATATGTCTGTAATCGTTTTCACAGTAGGGTGAACGGTAGGAAAAAGCCGGCGAAAGGTAGTTTTAAAGCAAAAAGAGGCGGCTCAGAGGCAGGCAGACGTGCCCAAAGCCTAGACATTCATAAGCTGATGGCCGAGCTTGAGCGTCTTTAGACCACCCTCCCCCTCCACGCCATCGAGCGTGTTGAGCAACATATTGGTCGCCTCGACGCCACTGGTCAGGTAGCCATAATGCACGGTGGGAATGCCGCCCGTCAGCGCGCGCAAAAACGCGTTGTCGCCAAAACCGCTCACGCGGTGTATGCCCTCGCCCATACCGCGAACCTCGTCAAGCGCGCGCAAGGCGCCCGCCGCCATGGTGTCGGTCGCGCAGGCGATAAACGAAACATCGGGCACTTCGCCCAGCAGCTCGCGCGACGCACGATAGCCGGAATCGAGGGTAAAGGACCCGCGGCGAATCAGCTCGGGATCGAGCGCAACACCCGCGGCGCGTAAGCCCGCTTCAAAACCACGACGACGGTCGTAACCGGCGGCACGGTCTTCCTCGGTAACACCGATATAGGCAATCTTGCCCTCAACATGCTTCGCGAGCGCCTGGCCCAGCTCAAAGGCGGCCTCGTAATCGTCATGGTAGACGCAAGCCGCGCCCTCGACGTTTTGACCGATCAGCACAATGGGCACACGGCAAGACGCAATGGCCGCACGATGTTCGTCGGTGATCATGGTCGCCACGAGCACGATACCGTCGACCGGGTGGTTCTGGAACAGGTCGAGATACTCGAGCTCACGCTCGGCCACGTTATCAGTATTCGCGAGCAGCATCTGGTAGCCACGGCGACCGAGCACCTGGCCAATACCGGCGGTAATGCGGCTCACGGATTCCGAGTTAATCTTAGGCACGATGACGCCGATGAGCTTGGTGGAACCGGTGCGCAGCGCGCGAGCCTGACTAGATCGCACGTATCCGGTCAGCTCAATCGCCTGCTTAATGCGCTCGGCCTTGTCCGCCGAGATATATCCACCGTTGAGGTAGCGCGAGACCGCGGCGCTCGAAACGCCAGCCAACTCGGCCACATCTTTCATTTTTACCACGAGCACCCCTGTCATTGAAATCGCTTTCACCATGATACCCGTGACGGCGCTTCGGATAAATCAATATCACCCAGGTCGAGCAAACGTCAGCGAGCGGGCAGCTGCCGTGGCGAGGTGCCGCGAAAGAGGAGCGAAGCGTACTTCATGTACGCGAGCGACGGTTTGAGCGGCAGATCGCCCGGCAGATGCCCGCGCAGCGTCGAGCGGTCCGGCGTTCGTTAGAACACCGGAACATAGTTATCCATGATACTCGCCGTTGTACTGGATGAGGGTCAGGTCCTCAACGCCATCGAGCGTGCGAATCGCGTCGGCATAGGGCATGTCCACGCCGTCCGAGAATACCTCCACGGCCATCTCGACTTTGTCGCCGCGCATAGTCTTGGACTTAACGGTGAACTTGGTGCGCCCAAATGCACGCACGATATCGTCGCCGGTGGTCTGGCCCGTGTAGTGAATGACCATCATGTACACGCGCGACTTGTCCTGGTGGCTCGCAAAGCCGGCGATCATCACCACGATCACCACCGCCGTGAGCCCCACGAGCGCATACATGCCGGCGCCGGCCGTAATGCCCGTGGTAATGGCCCAAAACAGATACAGCAGGTCGAGCGGGTCCTTGACCGCCGTACGGTAGCGGACGATGGACAGAGCACCGACCATACCGAGCGAGATGACCACGTTCGTCGAGATCGCGAGCGTGACCATGCAGGTAAGCACGCACATGCCCACGAGCGTCACGGCAAAGCTACGCGAATACACCACGCCGGTAAAAAAGCGCTTGTACACGTAATAGATCAGGATGCCCATGGCGAGCGCCACGAGCAGCGAAAGGCCGATCTTGGCAGGGTCGACCTGGCCAAACGCCTCCAAGACGGAGTTCTTAAAAAAGTCCCTGGTGCTCATGGTCTAAATATCCCCTCGGTTCTCAAAATCCGATTCCCAGTAGTTAAAACCGCGCAGGTAGGCGGTCTTTTCGTAACACAGGCAGTACTTGGAGACCGCCGTAAGCTCGGCCGCGCCCGGCGGCACCATATCGCGCACGAGCTGCGGGCAAAACTCCGTAAACTTGACCTCCATCACCAGCTTGCCGGGCTCCAGGACCGGCAGCGCGGGCAGCGTCGCGTCAAAGATATCGAAGCTTCCCACCGCGGCACGCACGTTCATGTCAAACGTAATGCGCACGGTGCCCTCATCCATCACCCACGGCTCGCGCTCGTAGTCCACGATGGTCCGCGGGCGCATCATGTTGCAGATGCACTCGATGTAGAACTCGCGACAGATCGGATAGGGGCTCCTCAGCAAAAAGCCGTAGTCGCCAGCCAGAATCTGCTCAAACTCGCCACGTGTGAGCGGCGCGTCCTCCTTATAGATCCAGCTACCGTACTTCTTTTTGCGCTCGAGCTTAATCACCTTGTCGCTGCCGTTATAGATGCGAACGCGAAACTTTTTGCGCATGAGAATGCCGGCGTCTTTTTCCTCGTAGGCCGAGTTGCAGTAGTCGTCAAAGTACAGGCTGCGAATGGTGTAACCGCCCGCCCGCGCATGCTTGTCCAGTTTAAATACCGGCGCCATGCGACAGGCAAGCGCGGCGTGCTCGCCCTCGTTAATGAGATATTTGAGCTCGTGGCGGTAACGCTCCTGCGTGGTACGCACAGGCGGAGCCGCCAAGCGCTCAAGCAGCGCGCTAGCCCTCCTCATACGTGTCCTCCACGACCTTACCGCCGTCTTGCACGTAAAAACACTTCATGCCGTAGTGCTTGCCGTCGTCAGTCACATAGTAGTCAAACGCATCTTGCGTAAAGCCGTCGGAGTTGGTGGCACGCACGCGCACAAAATACTGGCCGGCATCGGGCGCATCGCAGGTCACCTCGGGAAGCAGCACGTCCTCGGCCTTAAAGACAACGTCGCTTATGGCATAGTCGCGCGCTAGCTCTACAGTGTAGCGAATGTCGCGCGCCTTAAAGTCGTAGGACGCATCCCAGTTAATGCGCAGCTTACCGTTATCGATCTGCGGCACGCCGATGTAGAACGGCATGGGCTTTTTAAAACTCTCGCGAAAGCTCTTGTAGTTCTCCTCGATCTCGGAGGGAAGCGCCGCGGCGATCTGCTCGTATTGGTCCTTGGTGACAGGCAGATTGTCGATATCGGGCGAAGCAAAGACCAGGGATTCAGTCACCTCGCGGTAGTGCTTGATCATCTTGGTCAGGCGAGTCTCGGTCAAATACGAGCGCAAGTCCTTGACGGCACGGTCGAGTTCGCTGCGGAACGACTTGCTGCGCAACGCGCGGTTAAACAGCACGTTACCCCAGTAGTTGCTTGCGCCGCGCTCCCAGCTCGCGTAGTCCGAAAACCCGGTAAGAGAAAGCTCCAGCTTACGCAGCATGCCGTCGTTATCCCAATCTAAAAAGTACCAGGTATTTGAGTTAAGCGGGCTGTACAGATAGCAGTTACGGTTCTGCGTATCGCAATTTCCCGTCAAGATCTGAAACGCCATCCAATAGACCAGGTTCTCGGTATCGAAGTAGGTGTCGAGCACATCGTCGATCTTTTGCGTATCGTCGTTGAGCGCATCGAGCATCCCGATGAGCTTGGTGTGGTCCGAATCGCCTTTAATCTCGAGCATGCCCTCAAAGTTTGCCTGGTTGTAGTCGGGGTCGTCAGCAAGCTTAATGGTGTCCTCGCAGCGATGGAAATCGAAGCTGTTCACCTTGTACAGATGCCCGTTCTTATCCAAGCCATGTGCCTTAAGTGCCGTTTTGTTGAGCTGCTCCACCTGCGTAAACAGGCCGTAGTCCTCAAAGGTGTCGTTGGACTTTTCGGTCTGATCGCACACCCACAGATGCACAAACTGCGTGCGCAGGCCCATCATCTGGGGAATCCCGCGGATAAGGTCGTAGGCCATCTTGTTGCGAAAACGCATACCCTCGCCCATGTGCTTGTTGAGCGCAATCGCGCGCTGTTGGCGCCAGCTGCCCTTGCCCTTTTTGAGCTCCACCTTGTAATTCTTTTGCGAGTTCATGCTCGACGTCTGGCCGCGCACCTGCACGGTAGCATTGGGCGCTTCCTCGCCATAGCCAACCTCGCCGGCCTCCGGGCCCTCTTCGTCGCCCGGCTGCAACAGGCCCATAACCTGATAGCGCGTCACGCCCATGTCGGCATAGTCATACACCGAGTACGTGTTGATCTCGGCCCAGCTGTGGTCGGTGTTCTCGGAGCTGTTGCCGCGCGAGACCGTCAGGTACATGGTCACAATGCCCGAGTCGTCGTAGACCCCGTAGAGCTCGTCCTTGTCGCGCAGGTGTTTGGCCTTATTCGAGGCCTCAGCCTTTTTAATCTTGTCCTGCTTTTTGACCTTTTTAGTCGAGGATTCGTCCTGAGACGAACAGCCCGAAAGCAACAGCGCGCCGGCAGCCGCCTCGATCAGGCAGCGGCGAGACATCAACTTATCGATCATCAGAACCTCCCCAATGTTTTTGATACAGGCGAACCACCATACGTTCAAACGCACTGCGCGGCTCACCGCCCGCGCGCTTGTCCTCGTAGCATTGCTCAACACGGTCGAGCACCCGGCCAAGTTCGGTAAACCAGCCCGTCTTGTCGGTCGCCACAATGGGCTGCTGGCTCAGGATACGATACGGCAAGTTGGCGGTATAGGTATCGAGCCGCAGCAGCGCCACGATAAAAAACACCGCCGCACCCAACAAAAAGCCAAAGCCGTAAAACTGCTGCGGCAAAAGCAACGACACGGCAGTCGCCAGCCCGGCCACACCGGCAAACAACCCCGAGGCCAACACGGCCCCCTTGTAGTCGGTAAAGTAAAGCAAGATGAGCATCACCGTATTGCCCACGGCATACAGGCCATAGCCCACGCACAGCGTGCGAAAATACCCATGCATCAGGTTGTTAAAGCCCAGCGGCAGGGCCGAGAGCACCGTGGTCTCGAGCGAGATGACCGCCGCGGTCACAAACAACTGTTTGAGCGCGCAAAAGCGCAGTTCGCTGTTGAGCGTGGAGAGCATCCCCTCCTCTGCCACCACAATGTCGCCCACCACGCCGCCGTCGTTGAACAGGCTGTAGTAGTCGCGATAGCGCGGATAGAAATTGACCTCGACCGAGACCACAAAGTTGACGGTCGTGACCAGGATCGTCAAAAACGCGATGAGCGCCGGCACATCGTAGTAGGGCGCGCCATAAAACAAGCCCTTGACCTGCACGCCAATGGGCCCCGCCCAAATAATCACCAGGTGCGCAAAGAGTCCCAGATTGGTTAACAGACCCGTGAGCGCCAGCGGCATAAACTGATCGAGCCGCTGCAAAAAGGGCCAGGGGCTGCGGTCGCTCTGAGGAAAATACCGGTACAGCAGTACCACGTCCCAGGCGAGCATGACGCCGTAGCCCAGAGCAATTGACGCCAACAGGCCCTCGACCGGCGGCAGTCCCAGCGCCAGCGCGGCCAGGGCGCACAGGCACGCCACGCCAATGGCGGCCGCAAAGCTGCAAAGGATGCCGCGGTAATCCTTGATGGCCGTGAGGTAGCTCATGCCGTTCCAGTTGACGATCATAATGTTGAACAGCCACAGGCACAGCAGCCCCTGCAGCAGCGTGGCACCCGAGAACAGCAAAAAGACGCCGTAGAGCACCGTGCCCGCAACGAGCATGATGGCGTTGGAGCCCCAAAACGAAGGCAGGATCTCATCCTCGCGCTCGGCAAACAACATATCAGCCAAAAAGCGCGTGACCGGCATGGAGAAAAAACTCGTGAGCAAAAGCGAGGCCAGCAGTGTGTAGGTCACCATGCACACCAGCAGATCCTGGTTGGCACGGCCCACACCCCACAGACCGCACAGCACCAAGATACCCACCTGGAGCAGCACGCCCAACAGCATGGGACCCGTGCACACAATGCCGGCGTAGCCGTAAGCACGCATCGTGGCAAACAGGCCCTTGCGCCTAAACAGGCGCTTGAGCTCAAAACCAATTCCGGCCACCGGCTACTCCCCCTCTCTGGGCAGGTTAAACGCACACGCCGTCTCGTCGTACAGCGCGCGATAGTTGGCGAGCATCTGCTCGTGCAAAAAGTACGTGGCAACGCGACGCTGCCCGCGCTCCCCCATCTCAATGCGACGGGCGCGGCTCACGCACATGCGCTCCATGACATCAGCCAGGCCCTTGCGATACATGGGCGGCGTCACAAAACCCGCCACGCCAAAGTCGTCGCCCGGGGCGCCTTCGAGCAGCTCACGGCAGCAGCCCACCTCGGTCGTCACGCAGGGACGACGCGCTGCAAGCGACTCCAGCACGCTAAGCGGCTGGCCCTCGGAGATGCTCGTCAAAATGGTAAAGTCGAGCTTTTCCATGTACTCGACCACGTTGACGCGACCGGTAAAGATCAGGTCGCGCACGCCCAGGGTATCGACCAGCGCGTGGCACTCGGCGTCGTACTCTTCGTCGTCCACGCCGCCCATGATGTGCAGGCGCACCTTGGGCAGGCGCTCGTGCAACTCAAAGAAGGCATAGATCATGGTCTTGACGTCCTTGATGGGCGCCAGGCGCACCACAGCGCCAATGTCCACCCAGCCGTCATCGGGCTTTAAGGGAATGTCCTTAAAGCGGTTGAACTGGATGCCGTTGGGGATGACCAGGCATTTGTCCGCATCGCAGCCCATATCGATCTGCGTCTTGCGGGCGTTATGGAACAAACTCGTCACGCGGAAGGCGCGGCGGTAGATCTCCTCCGAAAGCAGGTAGAAAAAGCGGATCCAGCGGTCCTTAAACGACGGCACCACCCAATCGGCGCGAATGATCTCTTCCTCGCGCTCGCGGGTATAGATGCCATGTTCGGTCAGCAGCACCGGCGCATGGCGAACGCTTGAGCCCAGGCAGGCGAGCAGGCCACCGTAGCCGGTCGAGATGGCGTGGTACACATCGGCCACCGGCACCTCGCTGCCCAACAGGTAGAGCACGGGAAGCAACATGGAGCGCATGGTGTGGAAAGCATCGGCAAAGGGCGTGTAGGGGTACTCGGCCAGGCACACGTCGCGAAAGATATCCATAAACGTGCGGCTCTGCAAAAACGAGAGCGGATGCACGCGACGGCGGTGGAAGATATCAAATAACACGTCCCAGTCTGGATTGGAGAGCGACACCAGACGTCGTAGCGCCTCGCGCTCACGGTCGTTAAAACTGGCTTCGTGCTGCTCGCCCGAAAGCCGCAGGGCATCGTCTAGGAACACCTCGTGCACCTCGACCACGTTGCCGGGCAGCTCGTAGACAAACTTGCCGCGGTCGGCAGCATGCGCGCCGATCACCCACAGCACAAACTCGTGCTCGGGCATGGCCTGGATATAGCCATGCATCCAGGTAGATACGCCGCCGTGCACATAGGGGTAGCAACCCTCGAGTACCAAGCAGATTCTCATTTATCGCCACCCTCCTTGCGCTCGATCGTCACGGTCTTATCATTTGCCTTGAGCAGATACAGATTGCCCGTAAGGTGCGTCAGTTCGCCACCCGTCACCGCACCCGGCTCGCCATTATTGGCGCGGAACATGAGCCACGCCTCGTCGTGGAAATTGCCCAGGCTGAGCGTCCAGGCATCTGCACTTGTATCCACGTTCACCGTAACCGACGAAAAGCGCTGGATGGCACCGGAGCACTCCGACGCCGTCTGGTGCCGCAGGTCGGGCGCAGACTTGGTAAGCCAGTCCAGGTAGTCGGTCAGGCCGCCCTTGTAGACTTCCCAGCCCTCCTTGGCGCCGCGATCGGGATCGAGCAGGTCGTCCGGGTGCATAAAGTGCGTACTCACGTAGTGCATGTTGAGCTCGGACACGGCAGCCAGGCGCATATAGGAATCGTCGACCATGCCGCCCGAGACAATACGCGGCTGCTCCACAATACCATCGCTCGCCACGCCAAACTCCTGCACGTACGGCAAGTCGGTACCGTCCTCAAAGTACGTACTGGCAATAGTCTTAATGCGCGGAACGTCGGTGCCGATAAGCTGGCGCGCGCGGGCCGAAAGGATATTCGACGGTGGCACGTAGACCGAGCCGTGCGCGTTGGGCAGCACCTCGTCCTGGAAGGCTATAAGCTCGTTGAGCGAAGCGACGAGCGTTTCCTTGTTTTTCCACGTCTTGTAGACGTACAACGTACCATAGTCGGTGTCCCAGAGCGCAAGCGGCTGATGGTTGTAGCCGTGAAAGCCCAGCTCTCCGCCCATCTGCAGCAGCATGCCGCCAAAGTAGCGGAACTGCGTGGTATCGGCCTGGCGCGCGGGCTCGGTCTGGTTGACCGCGTCCTCGTAGTTTTCGATCATCACGCCGGTATAGCGAATGCCGTATTTTTGCGCGAGCTTTTGCAGATCGGGCCACCAGACCTTGGCATAAAAATCGGCGACGGAAAGCCCGTAGTCGCGCTTGATGTAGGTGCCGTCGCCCGAGGGCACAGGGCTGGGAAAGTCGTCCAAATAGAACACGGCGCTGTTGATGACCGGATAGGCCGTGGCTTCACCCAGCAAGCTTATGGCCGAAGCATAGAACCCACGCATGACCTTGTCGTAGATGCCAATGTTGCACACCACGGTGTGACCACTGCCGCAATCGTTAGACCAAATGAGCGGCGTGCCCGCGTCACCGGTCTTTGCCCAGACGTGCGCCGTTTCGCGCAATGAAACCGAGAGCGAAGAATCGAAGGGATCCGAGAACTCGTAGCGCTCTCCCCCGCCCAGCATAAAGTCCTCACTCGGCACAATGCTTTCGGCTTTTACATAGTCATATCCGGCCGATTCAATGCCAAGCTTGGAGGCAATCACTTGCAGATAGCTCGAGTTATCCGGCGACATGGCGAGCATAAGCGAACCGCCGGCACTCACCCAACCCATAATGTCGCTCAGGTGCGTACCGAGCCCATCGAGCGACGGCATGAGCAAAATCACGCGATCGAAGGAGGTCAGCGAGGGAATGGCATCCGCACCATCCAGAGCAAGGTCCACGTCGCGGTGCGCGATCTTCATGTCCAGCAAAATCTGGTCGAACTGTTCCTTTACGTCCTCGACGCCAGCTTGATCGGAATCGGTAATGACCAGGCACGTGGGCTTTTGGCCAAAGATTGCCGAGGAGGCCGGCACCGCATCGTTGGCGGCAAGCATCCCCAGCTTATGCTGGCCCGCACTGTACTGCACGCCGGCACGCTCCACTAGCAGCACGGCGGCCATGGCAATAAAGACCGCCCACACCACGAGGAGCCCCATCCAACGAAAGCGGCCTGCACGGTCGCGGATATGTTGCGCCACGCTCATCGGACCTCATCCCCGTCGCGCCAAAACGCCAACTTTTCGCGGTTGTCGGCGCTCAAATACACATGTTGCTTGTCAATCGCATCGATCACACGGTGAACCTCGACACCGTTGTGGCGCATCACGGCCAGCCGCAGGCAAAGCATCCAAACCTCCTGCTCCTCGGGCACGTCGAGCACCAGCTGGTCGGTCACGACCTGCGCCTCGTCGATCTGTCCGACATCGGCCAGCGCCGTCGCGTATCGAATGCGCAGCTCAAAAGTGTCTTCGCGCTCGCAGCGACGCGTAAGCAGGCGCGCGTACTGTTGGCGCTGAATCTGAGCCACGCGCCCCTCAGCCAAACCCGAGCCCAAGTATTCACCAAGAAAATCGCAGTATTCGTTGAGGTTTTGCGCACTCGGGTCCGTCTTAAAGGCACGCTCCAGCTGCTGCAGTTTAAGGTCGGACTCCTTGGAGATCTGCGCCACCGCCGTCGCGGCATAGTGAGCCACCTCAACGTCGTCGTTAAGCTTAGCCGCCTGCAGCTGCGCCAGGTACGCGTCGGGCTCCTCGGTGAGCATGGAGAGCATTAGTCGGCGCCGTTCTGCCGGGTCGTTGACGATGAGCGCCTCCTCGAGCGGCACTACGCCTGCATCGGCATCACGTTCGTGCACTAGGATGCTGCGATGGAGGTCGTCGTTGAAGCGCAGCGACTCCAGCGCAGACTCTTTCAGCCCCTCGCCAAACACCGCGCCGCGGACCGATAGCAGAACCACCAGCAACGGGCCCCACAGCGGCACCAGCACTATCACAGCCAGCATGTGCCCGCGCACCGGCAGCAGGCCCAGCTTCATGAGCGTCCACAGCATCAGACAAACCAGAGCATGAATCAGCAGCAAGACGGCAGCAACGACAAGCGAGATCAAGCGGCACCCCCCCTCACCGTCACCGGTGTAAGAGATGTGCTGCAGCAGCGCCACGATGTCCTCGCCGTCAACGGGCTCCACCGCAATCTGTTTTGCGCTCAGGCGCTCGCGGATAATGGGCAGATCGCACGCCTTTGCCTGGCGCATAAGCAGGTAGAGCATGTCACCATCGACCAGGCCCGCCGCGTCGCTCTCGCGGATTGCCGACCCAATTGCGCCCACCAGCTCGCCGACAGGCTCCATGCCCGGTACCACGCGCAGGAGCAAAAAGCTGCCCATCTTGCCGTCCGCCAGCGCCTGCTCGGCCGCGAGCTCTTGGCCAAAGGCAGCCTGCTTGAGCACGCAAGTGCCGTCAACGCAGCGTTTATCCTGTGCCACCGCCTCATAGTCAAAGGCACGGCCCAGCGCGCTTTCGACCAGGCCACACAAGATGCGGAACAGGTTTTGGTAATAGAGGGTCATTTGGTTTTCGGCCGCGCGACGTACAAAGATCAACACGGCGGGTGCCCCGTCACGCTCGATCGTGTATCCAAACATGGGAAGCCCCGGCGTCAGCTCGCGGTTCACCCACAGGTTCGAACGACCCCCGTCGCCCAAAAGAGGTGCAAGCTGCTCAAGCGTGAGCGAGCGTGCGGCATCTTCGGCAATCGCGGGACTTGCTGCCACCAGGCGTGCAAATGCCCCGCCCGAAACATGGTAGATCGCCACCGAATCGTTCTCGAGGATTTCGCCCAGAAGCTCGCAGCACTTGCGATAGATGTCGCGTGGGTTGAGCACGTCGAGCTCCTGCGTCACGGCAAAGATCTTGCCAAAGCTGTCGTGGCGACCCACGATCTGGCGCCTGTACGCGCGCTTGTCCTCGATCGCGTCGTGGTAGAGCTGCGTAAGGAACGTATTGCGGTTGCGCACGAGCTCGTTTTGATCGCGCTCCGCCCTAATGGCTTCGCTGCTGCGCAGCTGCACATAGCCGCACAGGGCACCCACCACAAAGTACGCAATAAACGGCAGCCAGTTGGACGGCTCGTAGAACAGGCCCTGAAAGGTATAGCCGTACTGAGTAAAGTAACTCGCGGCCAAACCCACCGACGCCAGCAGCGCCGCAACCAGGCCAAAATCGAGCCCATACAGCGTGCCGATCAGTACCACGTACAGCAGGCGGTAGTCGAGCACGTTAAGCTGAGCAGACTGCGAAAACACCAGCTCCAGGCCCTCAAAGAGCACCCAGGCCAGCGCGGTCTCCAGGCATTTGATGGGCAGTGTCCGCCCGCGCATGCGGTCGATGGCGGCACGCAGCGGATGGCGCTTGCCCGCGAGGGTCTGCTCCCAGCGGGCGTGTATGGTCGAAAGATCGCGCAGCACGTCATAGCGCTGGAACCACCCGTAGCGCGTGCGGACGGTATCGCTCGGAGCAATGGAGACGACGGCGTCCCCGTCGTAGGTAATGTCGAGCCCCGGGAACAAGCCCTTGAGCGCCTCGCCCAGGTCTCCCACGGTGTGGGCAAAGCTATCCGGAACCTCGAGTTCCTCGAATGTGGCATCCCAGCTGTCGAAGATGCGACGCACCAGAACGGCCAGCTCCTCGGCGCAGAGGGCACCGAGCGGTGAGTCCGCCCCAGCCCTCATGACAGCAGAGCCTTGCGAGCACGCCTCGAACAGCGGGGTCAAAATCGGGTCTTCCAGCGTGGGCGAGGCGGTGTACAGATACGGCACGCGCAAGATCTTGGCCTGAATGCCGTCGCGGACCGCATAGTAGCGGCACAGGTCGTTGGCCGCACGGGCAATGATGCCCTTGCCGTTTTGCCCCGCAGCGTCCACCGCACCGTCCGCTCCCATGGGACCAGTCACAAACAGCAGCTGAATCTGGCGACCCATGCAAGCTCGAAAGACGGAGCGCAGCAGCTCGATGTCGCCAACGGCCTCGGTATGCGGCGTGAGATAGGTAGAGAGGTAGACCACACGGTCGAATTCGTAAGCCTGGTCCAGGTGCTGCAGCAGCTCTTTCCAAGACGCATGGAGCGACGACCCGTCGCGGCGCGCCTCGTTGGCCGCCACGACCTGAACATGGTCACCGGGAAACGCCTTGGCACAAAAGTCGTCATCGACATACACGGTATTGCCAACAACCAGCACTTCCACCGTGCGCTCCCCCTCCCCAAATTTAGCTTTTGCCATGGTAAACATGCATATTGTACGCTGTCAATGTAGGCCAAAGGCAACTTTAAAGCTGTTTTAAGAACTTTTTCAGACGGGAAGCGACTCGCGCCTGAGCCAGAGAGCCCTACACGTGCCGCTGCACGGCGGAGAAAGGCGAATCCACTACCCCTCAGGCATAATTCCTGAGCAAAATCAAGCAGAGCACACGGCTTTTTGCGCCACTTTAAGACGTAATCGGGATGTGGCGAGAGGCCAAATTCGGAAGTGCGGGGAAAACCAAAGGAATGCTGACCAGACCCCCGTTTTAGGCTTCCGCGACCTGCGGTTTTGATACAAAAAAACCGCGTTGTGCTCGAAGGTTTTCGATTTTCCCCGCACTTCTGTAATTACATCTCTGGATCGAGGGCGCAGGCAATGGTGACGACATCCACGATAGCGCCCCCCTATGCCTGATACCAAAATCGTTCCATAGGGACCCGTTTCCCAATGGGATGATTCTTCACAAAGGGCATTAAGGCGCATGAGAACATGGTAGAGGCAAGCAAGCGCGCTTCCACGTTTTCGCCCATGGTGACCACGGTATAATCCAACGAGACAAGCAACGAACGGGAAAGGCAGCGCGGATGAACCTGGGCAGCGAGAGCGAGACCGTCGAGTTCAAGAAGTCCACTGGCGAGCATAAAGAAGCACTGCAAGCCATCAGCGCCATGCTGAACAAGCACGGCCGCGGCGAGCTCTACTTCGGCGTGAAGGACAACGGCGATGTCATCGGCCAGGATGTCAGCGACGCAACGCTGCGCCAGGTGACGTCGTGGGTGTCCGACAAGATCGAGCCCGCGGTGTTCCCGACGGTCGAGTGCCTCGACGCCGATGATGGGCTGCGATACATCAAAATTGCCTTCTCAGGTGCCGACGCCCCCTACTCCGCCGACGGACGCTACTTCACCCGCGTGGGGACTTCGAACAAAGCGCTGTCGGCCTCGGAGCTGAGCGCCATGGTCGTCAAGCGTGAGCGCGCCCGTAGCCCGTGGGACTCGCTGCCGTCCGGCAGGCCCGTCTCCGACGCCGACGAGCAGGCGGTGCGTGACTTCGTCGCGCGCGGCGGCAGGGCCGGACGCGTGGGCGGCGGGTTCGCCGGCGTGGAGGACACCTTGGCAAGGCTCGACCTCGTCGCGCCCGACGGCAGCCTAAGAAACGCCGCGGTGGAGCTGTTCTGCGAGGGATCCGACACCTACCCCAGGATGAAGCTGGGGCTTCTGGGCGGCAACACCAAGGCCAAGATCCTCGACCTGCGCCGCGAGAGCGGCACCATGCTCAAGCTGCTCGACTTCGCCGAGTACTTCGTGACGTCGAACATCAGGCGCGAGTTCGTCATCGGCGAGACGGGCATGTACCGCAAGGAGATCCCCGAGATCCCGGCCGAGGCCATCCGCGAGGCGGTTGCCAACGCGCTGTGCCACCGCGACTACACCACCGGCACCGCCGTCGAGGTCAACGTGTTCATGGACACCGTCCAGATCGTGAGCCCGGGCCTGTTCCCCGAGGGCGACTCGCCGCAAGAGCACCTAGACGGTACCGCGAGCGAGTTCGGCCTCCGAAACCCCGCGATCGCGCGCACCCTGTTCCGCGCCGGCGTCATCGAGCAGTACGGCACGGGCATACCGCGCATCAAGGAGGCCTGCGAGGCAGCCGGCGTGAGGTTCCGCTTCGAGCAGACCGTCAACAGCACCGTCGTCGTCTTCGAGCGTCCTGGGTTGCAGAAAGCGGCCTTCAGGAGAACCGCGGCCGACAACCGACCGCTCCTCAGCGAGCGCGAACGAGCAGCGATGGCAATTGCCGCCGCTCAGGGGAAAATCACGACCTCCGACCTCGCGCGGGAGTCCAATGTCGGTAGGAAAACGGCCTCGAAGACTCTGAAAGACCTTGCCGGTCGAGGCCTGTTGGAATGGGTAGGGAAAAGCCCGAAAGACCCGCACCAGTTCTACAGGATGCCAAGCGAAGTTTGAGGCTGCAGGTCCTAGCCGGGAAACAGGCCCATTGCGTTTGCTGCCCTCCCCCTGCTGGGCACTACTGAGTAATCTACTGGGCACTGCTGAGTAATCTACTGAGTAGTGCCCAAGCGCGAGTTGGCAAGTCCGCCGAAGCCCAGAGAAACGGCTCCGAAGAATATACTGACCGCTACTGACCGCTACTGACCGCTACTGACCGCTACTGACCGCTACTGACCGCTACTG
>CAJLOU010000034.1 GCA_905208345.1 uncultured Collinsella sp. | reverse complement strand
AGGCCGAGGAAATGGAAGTCGACATCTTCTCGGACGACTTGGTCAACGGCAACGAGGCCGGCAAGAGCATGAACGTCGATCCCACCGAGCTGCTCGAGAGCGTCGCCGATACGCCCGAGCAACAGCAACTCGACGGCCTCGAGAGCACCCAGCTCAACGACGCCAACTTTTAGCGACGTCATAAATCAACGACAGCGGCCCTGCACCTCACGAGAGACGCAGGGCCGCTTTGCATTGCAGTAAAGCTAACGGCTACGAACGACGCGGCTCGGGAACCACGAGCCTATCGGGGCTTGCGCCCTCGGCATCCATCAGGCTCACGTAGCGAATCGACGGATCATCATACATCGCGTAGTAATAATTGCCCGTGCGCGCGCTAAAGCATCCGGTGTAGATAGTCTTCTCGAACTTGCCATCGCCCATCCTGGACGCCCCCTCAATCATCACCACGCCCTCAAGTGAACGGAACATGCGGACGACGTTTTCGGTCTCGCTCTCCTTTTGCGGGTAATTGGCATTGAGGTACGCCGCCTTTACAAAACGGCTCGGCGAATAGCAGTCACCCGGAATACCGCGCATGCCGGCGCCCGCGCCATAGGGCTTGAGCTCGGCGCCACGCCATGTCGCCGTCTGCGGAAAATCACTTGTGGCCGTGATATAGGTGCGCAGGTTTTCCATGTGCCACGGGAAGGTGGGCTGATTGGCAAGGGTGTCGACCGGATCGTCGTATACATGCAGGCCGTCAGCCATCATCTCGACCACGATGCTACGCTGGCTGTCGCCGATAATCCAATGGAGCAGCGACACGCCCAGCCCCTCTCCGGCAGATTTGGCGACAATCACCGTATCGCGCAGCGCAGCCTCGACCTCGTCGACCGTCGAGAACGTCGCTGCCACCCACAGGGGAAACTCATAGGCCGCGATATTGGTCTTTCCATCAACCGGTCCCTCGGCATACTCGGCATAACCCGGGAAATTGAGGCCCGCCACGGCGAGGCCCGCATCGTTGCCGCAATCGAAGAACATAGGGTAGTTCTTGTAATCGATGCACATACCGATCACCGCGTGTGCCGCTGTCGCGTCGTCGATAAACGAATATGGAATGTGAAACCCGCGCGGCATCACGCGAACCTGTTGGCCGTAGTCAAAGCTCCAGTCGAGGTTGCGTCCCAGATACATGTGGCCGGAATCATCGGTAAATCGAATACTCGTGCACATAGCGCCTCCTAGCCTTACGTTCTTGCTAAGCTTATTGTCACCAAACAAAAAGGCGCTAAACACAAAAGCCCGGACATGACAACAACGTCATACCCGGGCTATTCAAGCAGGATAAACTCAACCAAGTTAACCCCGCAGGTCGTCTAAGGGGTCAAAGTGCCGCAGATTGCCACGAAAGAGGAGCGAAGCGTACTTAAGGTACGCGAGCGACGATTGAGCGGCAAGGTGCGGTGCTTTGGTCCCCTTAGACCAACTTTCCAAGACAGTGGTCAATCATGTGCTGAACCATCTGTGCCTCGAAGCCCACAAAGTCCTGCTTGCGCTCGCGCATCTTGCCGTCGACGATCTGGTCAAAGGCAACCTTGCACTTGATATAGCGCGTGGACTTGGTGGTCTCCTCGTGCGTCAGGCAGCTCTCCTCCATCTTGCTGGCACCCAGACCAAACACCAGACGGGGGTTATAGAGCACGTGGGGCTCGCCGGCATCGTCCAGGTAGACACAGACCTTCTTGGTGACGCCGATCTGGTTGGCGGCAAGGCAGCCGGCATCGTCGAGCGACTTGATGGTATCGATCAGGTCCTGTGCCACCGACTCGTCCTCGACGGTCGCGACCTCGCAACGCTGGGACAGGATAGCCTCGTCGTGGCAGAGCTCTTTAATCATACGTTCCTCCATAGGGGTCGTTGTAACTGCTTAAGTATACGGTACCCACACATTTTCATACGGAAAATACCGCCCGTCCGCTACAAAGCGCCGAACATCAACATGTGAGGAACAGCAAGGTTGTAAAGGCGATATAGTGAGTGAGTTCGTGTCAATCGGCCTAAACTCGGGGCCGAACAAGGAAAGGGTATGCATGGACGAACTATTTCACGTCAGCGAGCGCAAGTCCACAATCGGGACCGAACTTCGCGCTGGACTGACAACGTTCCTGGCAATGGCCTACATCATTGCCGTCAACCCCGCGGTGCTCTCGGGCGCCGGCATCGATGCGGGAGCGCTCGCCTGCGCCACTTGCCTGGGCGCCGGCATCATGACCATCTGCATGGGCATCTTCGCCAACCGCCCGCTCGCCTGCGCTTCGGGCCTGGGCATCAACGCCATGATCGCGGGCATCGCCACCACCATGTGCGGCGGTGACTGGCACGTGGCCATGAGCGTTATCCTCCTCGAGGGTATCGTCATCTTGCTGCTCGTCCTGTGCGGCCTGCGCGAGGCCATTATGGACGCCATCCCCGTGGTCCTGCGCCACGCCATCTCCGTGGGTCTGGGCCTGTTCATCGCCATGATCGGCCTGTGCGACGCCGGTATCATCACCGCTGGTGCCGGTACGCTCGTCGGTCTGGGCGACATCGCCTCCCCCACCTTTATCGTCGGCATCATCTCCATCATCGTGACGGTTGCCCTGGCTTCCCGCAACGTGCCGGGCTCGCTGCTCATCGGCATCATCGTCGCCGTTATCGCCGGTATCCCGCTGGGCGTCACCCACGCCCCCGAGGGCCTCATCGCACCGCTCGACTTCTCGACCTTTGGCGCCCCGTTTGCCAGCACCGCAGACGGCAACATGGCCATCGTGAAGGTTCTGACCGACCCGATGCTGCTCGTCGTTGCCTTCTCGCTGCTCATGAGTGACTTCTTCGACACCATGGGCACCGCGATGGCCGTCGCCAAGCAGGGCGAGTTCTTGACCGAGGACGGCAATGTCGAGGACATCCGTCCCATCCTGGTCGTCGACTCCGTGGCCGCTGCTGCCGGTGGCTTTATGGGCGTCTCCTCCATCACCACCTTCGTCGAGTCCACTTCCGGCGCCGCCGACGGTGGCCGCACGGGCCTCACCTCCGTCACCACCGGCGTGCTGTTCATTCTCGCCGCGTTCTTCTCCCCCATCGTCACCATCGTTTCCAGCGCCGCCACCTGCGGTGCTCTGGTCTACGTCGGCTACCTCATGATGAGCGAGGCCTCCGAGATCGACTGGTCCGACGTGTCGCAGGGTTTCCCGGCGTTCATGATTGTCGCCGGCGTGCCCTTTACCTACTCCATCTCTGCCGGCATTGGTCTGGGCTTTATCGCCTACGTGATCGTCGCGCTCTTTAAGGGCGAGGCCTCCAAGATCAAGCCGCTCATGTGGATCGCAGCCCTCGCCTTCCTCGTCTACTTCTTTGTAGCGTAGCGGCAAAGCTGCCAAAGCAGAACACCAAAGCGCGGAGTCGCATCGAGCGGCTCCGCGCTTTTCTTTTAAAGCCAGGCAACGCACGGACGCGCGATGTTGTGCTTCCCAAGTTTTGGACATTTTGCCCTCCAAACGGCACTACCGCCGGCTACATCCTGCAGATATGCTGGGCTTAATCGCATAGGCCCTATGAGGATGGGAGTAACCATGGCCGCCTTGTTCACGACCCCCAAGCGCAATGACAAAACCTCTGGAGCCCATTTTGTCGAGCCCGACGTGCGCCGTCGCACGCTGCTCGCACACGGCAGCTGGCGTCGCGTGACGCGCCGCATCGTCTGCGGTCTGGCCTGCGCGCTCACGGTAAGTTCGCTGCTCATGCCGAGCGTCTCGCTCGCGGCCGAGTGGGTGGACGTCGGCGGCGTCCGCCACGAAGCGGCCGCGGGGCCCACGGGAGACGCCGCCGGCACCTGGTCATGGGATGGCGCCGACGACATGAGGCTCAACGGCTATGACGGCGGTGCGATCCAGGCTGCAGGTAAGCTCAACATTGCCTACGAGGGCAAAAACACCGTGAAAACCGAGCCCGATTACACTGGAGCCGCCATCAAGGCGCAGGATGGCACTAACCAGAAGGCAGAGCTGAACATAACGAGCTCGAAGAGCTCGGATGAGCTCAATGTGACAGCCGAGGCCGATGCAATTAAATCCACAGGCGACCTCTCCATTTCTGGCCCAGGCACTGTGAACACCACAAGCACTTCTTCCGACGGAATTGAGGCAAAGGGCGATCTCTCTATCACGGGCTCGGGCACTGTGAATGCAACGGGCGGTACCGAAGGCATCCAATCCAAGGGCGAGACCACCATCGATTCCTCTGGCACAGTGATCGCTAAAGGAGGCGAAGGCTACGGCATCGCCGCGGGCAGTGACCTCATCATCAAAGGCGGTGGCAAGGTAGAAGCAAGCTCTATAGAAGAAGCGGCGATTTGGGCTGACGGCGGCATTAACATCTCGGGCGGCAGCCAGGTCAAGGCGAACTCCGAGGGAGATCTTGCCGTCGACACTGAGGGTAGTCTCGCGGTCACGAACGCCTCCCTTGACGCAAGCGGTGTTGAATATGGTGTCTATGCCTACAAGGGCGTTACGCTCGATGGCGCAACCGTGACGGTCCGCACAAGCGCGAGCGGCGGCCAGGCCATCGCCCTCATCACTGACGGGGACGACATCGTCATCAAGAATGGTTCCAGCGTGGACGCGTTCGCGGAAGGCAAATTCTCGGTTGCAATCTCTACCAGAAACCACCAGCCAAACGTCGCTGGCGGCCACATCTACATCAGCGACTCCGTTGTTAAGGCTATAGCCCGCTATGTCGAGACCGGTGGCGATGGCCCCGATCACTACAGCAACGACCAAAGCGGCGGGGTCATCCCTGAGCCTAGGGGTCTGAACATCGGTATCTTCGCCCAGACCTACGAGGGCATCACGCCCGCGAGTATCTCGATCGTCCGCAGCAAGCTCACGGCCGAGGGAGATACGGCGGCAATCTTCGCTCTTGCCATAAGCGAGGACGGCAAGGCGATCGGTACCATCGAGATCGAAGGCGCTCCCATCCAGACGCCCGCAGGCGGCAAGATCATTAACTATCGCCACGAAGAAGAGTACGGCCCCAGCATCTCCTACGAGGCAGGTCAAACCATCGGCACGGGCGACGCCACGATCGACTCCCCCTATGACGCCGCTGTCGCCAAGAGCACGGTCATCGTGCCTCCCGAGGAGATCAAACCCGAGGAAAAGCCCGGCGAGACCAAGCCCGAGGGTTCCAAGTCCGAGGGCACGAAGACAACCAGGACCGTTGCAGTTGCAGCCACGGGAGCCAAGACCACCGGCAAGCTCGCGGCAACCGGCGACGCCTCGAGCGCAGCCATCGTGGCAGCCGCCCTTGCGGGAACAGCCGCCATCGCCGCAGGCGCCGTGGTGAGCCGCAAGCGCTCGTAAACACTTTTTCGCACGGGACGGGTGGATCGCGGCCCTTGCCTTCCTCGTCTACTTCTTCGTAGCGTAAGGGCAAGGCTGCAAAAGCTGACAATAAAGCGCGGAGTCGCCATGCGGCCCCGCGCTTTTCTTTTAGCGTCGGTCCCTGCGCCGGCGTGCGGCCTATTTCTCCCCCATTTTGGCCATTTTGCCCTCCAAACGGCACTACCGCCGGCAACATCCAGCAGATACGCTGAATCTAGCCGTATAGGCCCTATGAGAACGGGAGCAACCATGGCAGCCTTGTTCACGACCCCCAAACGCAATGACACTACCGCCGGAACCCATGTTGCCGAACCCGACGTTCGCCGTCGCATAGGACTCGCGCACGGCAGCTGGCGCCGCGTGACGCGCCGCATCGTCGCGGGCGCCGTGTGCGCGCTCACGGTGAGCTCGCTGCTCATGCCGAGCGTCTCGCTCGCAGCGGAATGGGTCAAGGTCGGCGGCAACAAGTACAACACCGCGGCGAGCGACGAGGCCGGTACCTGGTCGTGGGACGGCGCCGACGACTTGAAGCTCAACAACTATAACGGCGGCGAGATCCAGGCCGCAGGCAAGCTCAACGTGAATTACTCGGGAACCAACATCGTCACCGCCGAATTGATCGAAAGCATCAACGTTTTTCATGGCACTAACGAGAATGCCGAGCTCAATATCCAAGGCGACGAGGGCGGCACGCTCAGCGTGACATCTACTGAGGACGCTATCCTCTCCACGGGTAATATCAACATCGACGGAGCCGGATCCGTCAACGCCACGAGCACTGGGTTTGATGCCATCAATGCCGGAGGTGATCTCGCTATCAAAGGTTCGGGCAACGTCAACGCCACGGGTGCATCGGATGGCATCAGGGCAAACGGCAATATCACGATTGACGACAGCGGAGCCGTCACCGCCAGGGCTACCAAGGACAAGGGTATTGGAGCCGACAAGAACCTCACCATCAAGGGTGGCGGGACGGTCGAGGCAAGCTCCGAGAAAGATGCTGCCGTCGAGGCCAAGGGCAGCCTCGCAGCCACAAACGCCTCCCTCAACGTAAACGGTGTTGAATATGGCGTCTATGCCCACAAGGGCATCACCCTCGATCATGCAAACGTGACGGTCCGTGCAAGTAAAGGCAGATACGGTGGCGCCAACGCCCTCTTCACCTACCAGGACGACATCGTCGTCAAGAACGGCTCCACCGTGGACGCGTTTGCGGAAGGCGAGGTTTCGGCTGCATTCTCCACCAGAAACGATCGACCCAACGAGAAGGGCGGCCACATCTACATCAGCGACTCCGTTGTCAAGGCCATAGCCCGCTATGTCGAGAACGGCGACGGCCCCATCCCCTACAGCGAAAAACAAGATGGCGAGACGAGGCGCGAACCCCAAGGCGAGAACATCGGCATCATCGCCCAGACCAGCGAGGGCGTCACACCCGCAGTCATCTCGATCATCCGCAGCAAGGTAACGGCCGAAGGAGATACAGCGGCAATCTTTGCCCGTGCCATGAGCGCTGACGGCAAGACAATCGGCACCATCAAGATTGAGAACGCCGCCATCAAGACGCCCGAAGGCGGCAAGGTCATTGACTATCGCAAGCTCCGTGACGGCATCTACGAGGCAGGCCAAGCCATCGGCACGGGCGACGCCACGGTCGACTCCCTCTATATCAAAGCAGTCGCCAAAAGTACGACCATCGCACCTCCCGAGGTAGCCAAGCCGGAAAACCCCAAGCCCGACGAGACCAAGCCCGCAGAAAGCAAGCCCGCGGAGTCCAAGCAGAACCCCAAGCCTGAGGGCTCAAAGCCGACCAAGGCCGTTGCGGCTTCAACCACGAAAGCCAAGACTACCGGCGTGCTCGCGGTAACCGGCGACACCTCGGGTGCGGCCATCGTGGCAACCGTCCTTGCGGGAACAGCCGCTATCGCCGCAGGCACCATGGCGAGCCGTAAGCGTTCTTAGACGCCTCTGCGCACATGGCAGCTCCCGCGAAGGCCCCGAGCCCCAGCACCGTTTAACAACGCCACCGCCGAGCTCCCCTCCGGCGGTGGCGTTTTCCATATGCGTCCGCAGGGGATGCACGAGATTGTCTTTGGTCTAGCCCAACCGGCATACGCTGGCGTGCGACAATTGGGGCTGCCGATATCACAACACTGAGAGAAGCCCGTCATGGAAGCGCATCAAAAGCAGATAACCGTTTATTCGAATCATACGGAAAGCGCGCCTGTCATCTACCTTCCAGTGGTCGTGGGCGACGGCAGCGAGGTTTATAAGTGTTGCCGAGAGCTCGACTGTCCGCCATTCGCCTTCGTCACCATTGGCGGGCTCGATTGGAATCGCGAGCTGAGCCCCTGGGCATGCGACGGGACCGTACGCGATGCCGAGCCTTTCGGCGGCCAAGCTGCCGATTTTCTTGATGAGCTGCTGAATCAGATAATCCCCCAGGTCGAGTCGTCGCTTCCTCAACCGCCCACCCGGCGCGGCATTGCCGGTTACTCGCTCGCGGGCCTCTTCGCACTCTGGTCCCTCTGGCAAACCGACGCCTTTGACCGCGCCGCGAGCGCATCGGGGTCGCTATGGTTTCCCGACTTTGTCGACCGTGCCAGCACGGCCCCTTTTGCCGGCAGCCCGCAAGCCGTCTACCTCTCACTCGGCAAAAAGGAAACCAAAACGCCCAACCGCATGATGCGGCATGTACTCGACGACACACGCGCGATGGAAACGTTGCTCGTCGAGCGCGGCATTCCAACAACGCTGGAGCTCAACCCCGGCAATCACTTTGCCCAAACCGTCTTACGCATGGCCCGCGGCATCCACTGGATACTGACACATTAAAAATGGTGCCCACACGCATATACGCATGGGCACCATATCTTGTTTTAGCTGAACGCAGCTGCTACTCAGCAGCCTCCTCAAGCTCGGAGACATCAAACTCAAAGTCGTTACCCGGCAGGATGGCGTTGAGCACAATGCCCACCAGTGAGCCCACGGCAATGCCGGACAGCGAAATGGTCACGCCGCCCAGCTCCAACACGATGGCGCCGGCGGTGCTGTACGCGATGCCGAGCGAAAGCACGAGCACCAGCGCGGCAACCAGCACGTTGCGGTTGTTCTGGAAATCGACCTGGTTCTCGATGAGGTTGCGGACGCCCACAGCGCTGATCATGCCGTAGAGCACGAGCGACACACCGCCGATCACACACGCCGGCATGGCCGCAATGACAGCCGCGAACTTGGGGCAGAACGAAAGCACGATGGCGCAACACGCGGCAATTCGAATTACGCGCGGGTCGAACACGCGCGTCAGGGCGAGCACGCCGGTGTTCTCACCATACGTAGTGTTGGCCGGAGCGCCAAAGAGCGAAGCCAGAATCGTGGCAAGGCCGTCGCCGAGCAGCGTGCGATGCAGACCGGGATCGGCAATGTAGTTGCGCTCGCAAGTCGAACCGATAGCAGAGATATCGCCGATATGCTCGATCATGGTCGCGAAGGCCAGCGGCATGATGGTGATGATGGCCGTCGTGGCAAGACCGCTATCGAACTGCGGCCCAAAGAGTGCAAA
Organism: uncultured Collinsella sp.; assembly: GCA_905208345.1. GTDB lineage: Bacteria > Actinomycetota > Coriobacteriia > Coriobacteriales > Coriobacteriaceae > Collinsella. Next base: position 9,735 of record CAJLOU010000034.1, on the reverse strand, counting down.
CACGGTGTTGTCCCACACGATGGGCAGACCGACCCACGAAGCGGCGGCAACGCCCGAGAAATCAACCTCGCCGAGCGCAGCCGCAACGGCATAGCTCACCACAACGCCCAGCAAAATCGGCACGATCTTGACCATGCCACGGCCCCAGATGTTGCAGATGACGATAACGGCAACGCCATTGACAGCCACAAGCCAGTTGGTCTGGCAGTTAGCAATAGCGGAACTTGCCAGGATCAAGCCGATGGAAATGACGATGGGGCCAGTCACCACCGGCGGAAAGAAACGCATGACACGCTTGGCGCCAAACGCGCGGAAGAGCGCCGCCAGCACCGGATAGAGCAGACCGGCACAAGCTACGCCCAGGCAGGCGTAGGGCAAAAGCTCGGTCTCGCCGTTGGGCGCGATTGCGGCATAACCGGCAATAAAGGCAAACGATGAGCCCAAAAATGCCGGCACCTTACCGCGCGACAGGAAGTGGAACAGCAGCGTGCCCAAGCCGGCAAACAAAAGCGTTGCCGATACCGAGAGGCCGGTGAGCACGGGCACCAGCACGGTGGCGCCAAACATGGCAAACAGGTGCTGTAGGCCGAGCAGGAACATGCGCGGGCGGCCGAGCGACGATGCGTCGTAGATGGCATCGCTGACGGCGGGCGTCGAGGACTGGGACATGGATGTCCTTTCGAATGGAAGGGCGATCAGGCATATCGGATAACCTGCCCGAACGATACGATCCGAACCATTGTACGCGATACACTATGCCTCGCACGCGCCGCCACCTGCAAACACTAGCGCTATTTCCAAACGCGCTCGGCAATGCGCTTGACCAGCGCGATCTTTGCCCATTGCTCATCCTCGGTCAGCTTGTTGCCAATCTCGCAGCTGGCAAAGCCGCACTGAGGCGACAGATACAGGTTCTCGAGCGGCACGTACTTTGCGGCTTCACGGATGCGCTCGACGATGGCATCCTCGTTCTCGAGCTCTGCCGCCTTGGTGGTTACCAAGCCCAGCACGACCTTCTTGCCCGGGGCAACGTACTTGAGCGGCTCAAAACCGCCGGCGCGCGGCGTATCGAACTCCAGGTAAAATGCATCGACATCCTCGTTTGCGAACAGGTACGGCGCGATGGGGTCATAGCCGCCCTCGAAGGCATAGGTGGAGTGGTAGTTGCCGCGGCACACATGCGTGTTGATGACCAGATCGTCGGGCTTGTCCGCGATGGCGGCATTGTTGAGCGCCACGCCCAGCTCGCTTACCTTTTGCAGGTCGACCGGGCTCATGCCGGTTTTGGCGACAAAATCGGTGTCGCAGTAGATGCCCCAGGTGCAGTCATCAAACTGGATGTTGCGGCAGCCTGCTGCGTACAGGTCGGCGATCACCGTGCGATAAGCGGCTGCGATGGCGTCGGCAAGTTCCTCATCGGTCTTATAGACAGCGCGCAGGCTCTCCTGCTGGCCGTCGCAGCGGTCGAGCGTGACTTCGGAGAACGTCTGGATCGGCGCCGGAATGGTTTGCCGCGCGACCTGGCCCTCCCCCTCGAGCGCCTTGACAAATTTAAAGTGCTCGACGAACGGATGGTTCTCGCCGCTAATGGGACCGGTTACCACGGCGGTGTCGGCTGTGGTCTCCTCGTCGTGGAACATATAGCCCGTACGCGAGGTACGGCGTTCAATGCCGTTGAGCCCCCACATAAAGTCGAGGTGCCAGTAACTGCGGCGAAACTCGCCATCGGTAATCACCTGCAGGCCAGCGGACTTTTGCTTGTCCACCAGGCCGCGAATGGCCTCATCCTCGACGGCCTTAAGGCCGGCGGCGTCGAGTGTGCCCGCAGCATAGGCGGCACGGGCGTCCTTTACGGCCTGTGGACGAAGAAAGCTGCCGACGATATCGGCGCGAAACGGCGCGTTCAGCGTGGTTAAAGCACTCATAGATATCTCCCTTTGCATTGGTTGCTTTACTGGGACAAAGTATGAGCGCTCATATAGCCATCGTAAAATATACGTTTATAACAGTTTGATATAGATGCTTCCTATATCAGTTGGGACTGCCATGAAGAGATTTGACCTGTACAGGACGCAGCAGTCTAGATATGCTGGCGGATCGCGTCGATATAGGCTTGGCCGTAGCGCGTGAGCGTCGTGTTCTTGCGAGTGATGATGCCAATCTCCATGTACTCGTCTACATCAAGCGGAATGGAGATGATGCCGGGGCCGTTGAGCTCGTGACTGATCACGCCCGAGCATACCGTGTAGCCGTTAAGGCCCATAGCCAGGTTGAACAGTGTCGCGCGATCGCGCACGCGGATATTCTTGCGACGCTCAAACGTCGAGGTCAGTTCCTCGGAATAATAAAACGAGTTGTAGCTGCCCTGCTCATAGGACAGGAACGGGTAGTCTTCCAAGTCCTCGAGCGTCACGCTGGAGCGGGCCGCCAGCGGATGGTCGGCGCAGACGAAGACATGCGGCGTGGCGCAGAAGAGCCCTTCGAACACGAGCTCGTTGGCCACCAGCATGCGCTCGATGACCTCGCGGTTGTGCTCGGACAGATATAGGATGCCCAGTTCGCTTTTCATATGCACGACGTCCTCGATAATCTCGTGAGTCTGCTCCTCGCGCAGGGTAAAGTCATAGCGCGCGGCATCGAACTCACGGATCACATCGACAAACGCGTTGACGGCAAAGGAATAATGCTGGCAGCTCACACTAAAGTGCGGCACCTGCTCGGACGCGCCCTTGTACTTGCCTTCGAGCAGATCCGCCTGATCGAGCACCTGGCGCGCGTAGCCCAAGAAGGTCTCGCCCTCCTCGGACACAATGACACCCTTGTTGGTGCGCTCAAAGATGTGCACACCCATCTCGTTTTCGAGATCGCGGATCGACGCGGTAATCGAAGGCTGCGACACAAAGAGCCGGCGCGAGGCCTCGGTGATGCTGCCGCATTCGGCAACTTTGACGACATACCTGAGCTGTTGAAGCTTCATGATGGCCTCCCTAGACGTCCGCGATACCCGAACCCGCCGCATCTGCCTGACGCATAAACGACGGCATCTCCCCCGTCGCGGCGCAGGCGGCAATCTGATGCAGAGCCGCGGCGACCGCATCATCTGCCGCAGCGCCGATATGCCAGCGCGCGGCAGCCGTGACGGCCTCGTTGGCATTGGCGACTGCAACGGAGTTGGGGACGGCACCGATCATGGGCAGGTCGTTATCGGAATCGCCAAATACGGCCACCTCGTCGGACGTCAGGTCCAAAGCGCGCGCCAGCTCCAGCGCAGCGCAACCCTTGTCCCAACCTGCTGGAAGAATGTCGAACAGGCGCACACGATTGTTGGGAAACACGAGCGAGAGTTCCGGCACCTCAGCGGCAACGCGCTCGCGTAGCTCCGCGAGCTCCTCACGCGAACGAGCACTCCAGATATTCGCCTTGAACACCGGCGCGTCATCGACGACGGGACGGCACGGGGCCTCTTCGCCCTTGAGCCACGCGTTGCCACCCGACTCCATAGCGCGACGCACGCGCTCGGGGTCGCTCGTCACGCAATAGGCATCGTTATCCCAAAAGTCATCACCCAGGCTGTAGACCTTTAGATAGGTATCGTCGGTCTCTTGCTCGAGGTAATCGGCCAGACGCGTCAGGGCATCGTTGTCGGTCGCGCGCGAAGCGATCGCCTGACCGTCGACAAACATAACCTGGCCGTTACAGAACGCACCAGTCGAAAAGCACTCGGCGCGATTGCGGAACATCCAGCCCATCGCAGACGGCTGGCGACCCGAAACCGGGCCAAAGTGCAGACCCGCCGCCTGCATGGCATGAATGCCCTCGATGGCGTAGTCGCTGGCGCCGTCATGCCCGGCCGGAATCAGCGTATCGTCCATATCGGTCAGCACAAGTTTGATCATGAGGTCCCCATTCGTATCGGTCCTACCTATTGTAACGACCTGCCAAAATAAACCCGTCCCTTTTTGGCAGGTGCGTTAGTATAGGGAACAACAGATTCGATGCGGGAGTGCCGGCGGTGCAAACCACAAGGCTGAGAGGGCATGGGGCCCAATCCTTTGAACCTGTCAGTTAATGCTGGCGTAGGGAGCATGCCGCCTTTACAGGGGCGCTGTCTATGCACAGCGCCCCTTTTCTATGCCAAGGAGGCATGTGCAGTGATTGATTCGGAACAGCTTAAGCAAAATGTGGTCAAGGCCGTGGATGAGATTCGCGCCACCAATCCAATGGCCGGCTCCATCACCAACACGGTGACGATTGACTTTGTCGCCAACGCGCAGCTCGCCGTGGGCGGTTCGGCCGCCATGGTCTATCTGCCCGACGAGGGCGAGGCGCTCGTTGCCGGCGGCGGCGCCATCTATCTCAACATGGGCACGCTCTTCCCCATCTACGAGCAGACGATTCCCCGCGCGGCCAAGGCGGCACACGACGCCGGCAAGCCCTGGGTGCTCGATCCGGTGGGCCTGGGCATCGGCAGCCTGCGCACCCAGCTGGTAAACGAGCTCAAGCAGTACAAGCCCGCCATCGTGCGCGGCAACGCCTCCGAGATCATCGCGCTCGCCGGCCTGTGGGGTCTTGAGGGCGAGGCGGCTGATCTGAGCCGCGTGCGCGGTGTCGATACCACCGACACGGTCGACGCCGCCCGCGATGCCGCCGTGGCGCTCGCCCGTTACACCGGCGGCGCCGTAGTGGTCTCGGGCGAAGTCGACCTGATCACCGACGGCACGACGGTGGCCAAGTCCCACGGCGGCAGCCCGCTCATGTCAAAGATCACCGGCTGCGGCTGCTCGCAGGGCGGCGTGCTGGCCGTGTACGCCTGCGTCACCGATCCGTTTACGGCAGCCGTCTGCGGCACCGCGGTCTACAACGTTGCCGGCACGCGTGCCGCCGCTGTCGCCGATGCCCCGGCAAGCTTTAAGGTGGCCTTTATCGACGAGCTCTACCGCGCGACCGCCCAAGACATCGCCAACAACCAACTCGAGCTCGAGGAGGCATAGGCCATGTCCGAGCCCGCAACCAATACCGGCATGAACACGCTCGTCGCCGTGGCCATCGCCCCGTGCGGCACCGGCGATGAACTCTCCGCCGAGGTCGCCGAGGTCGTGCGCGTCATTCGCGAGAGCGGCCTTCCCAACCGCACCACCTCGATGTTCACCGAAATCGAGGGCGACTGGGACGAGGTCATGCAGGTCGTGCGCGACGCAACCTTTGTGTTGGCGAGCAAGGGCATCCGCACCGAAGTCGTGCTCAAGGCCGATATTCGACCCGGATTTACCGACACCATGACCGGCAAACTCGAGCGCATGGAAGCACAGATCAAAAAGCAGGAGGAAGCACGATGAGCATCCGCGACAACCTTGATATCTCGGCCTATCTGGTACTCGGCCCCGAAAACACGCTGGGACGTCCCGTGGGCAATGTGGTGGCCCAGGCGCTCGATGCCGGCTTTACCTGCATCCAGGTGCGCTCCAAGGTGGCAAGCGCCCGCGAGATCATCGCACTGACCGGCGACGCCGCGCAGGCAATCGCACAGGCCGGCAAGACCGGTCAGGTCGCCCTGTTAATCGACGACCGCCTGGACTGCGTACTCGCCGCGCGCGAGCAGGGTATTGCTGTCGATGGCGTGCATGTAGGCCAGAGCGATATTCCCGTCGAGGTCTGCCGCAAACTTTTGGGCCCCGATGCCATCGTGGGCCTTTCGGCCCGCTGCGAGGAGATGCTCGAGTACGTCAAGACCGCCGACATGAGTCTGGTCGACTACCTGGGCATCGGCCCGCTCCACGAGACCGAGACCAAGCGAGATTGCGGACGCGCGGCCGACGGCTCCATCATCACCAAAAGCTTTGAGGACCTGGCCGCACTCCACGCGGCAAGCCCCGTGCCCATCGTGGTGGGCGGCGGCGTCAAGACGGCCGACCTGCCACAGCTTAAGGCCACCGGCGTCGACGGCTTCTTTGTGGTGAGCGCCGTCTGCAGTGCCGACGACCCCTACGCCGCGGCCAAGGAGCTTGTCGACACCTGGCAGCAGGCATAGACATAAGCCGAGCAGCTGCTCCGCGACTACAAATCTTCAGCTACGGAAAGCGCATCCCAGTTTGGACGTCCATTCTGGGATGCGCTTTCCGCCGTGGCCCCTACCCTGCCAGGTAGGCCTCCAGCGCGGGCAACGTCGCCTCCGCATCGCGGCGACCAATCTGGTAGATGCGCTCGAGTTCATCGGGCTCGCGGCACAACGACGGCACTTTCACCGATTCACTCGGCCGCACCACAAAGATCTCACCAGCGGCCTCACGACGTGCAAGGTCGTCAAGCGTGGCGTTATACACCTCATGTCGATCTCTAAGCGCTGCAACAAACTTTGGATAGCGACAGAACGCGCGTCGCAGCATGGGCATCAGGCTATTGGCCTGTTTTACAAAACCCGCCGGCTGCGTCAGCACCACCACATTGCGGTCGTAACCCTGTGCAAACAGCCAGGCGCTGGGAATAGAATCCGCAACGCCGCCATCCAAATACCGATGCCCATCAATGGCAACAGGCCTGGTCGCCACGGGAATCGCCGACGAAGCACGAATCCATTCAATATCACGCTCGTCACCGTAGGGCAGGTCACGGTAGACAGCCTCGCCTGTCTCGATATCGGTGCATACGCACGTAAACCTCATGGGATTGGCGCGGTAGGCATCCAAGTCGATGGGGTCGAGCTCGATAGGCACCTCGTGATACGCAAACTCGGCATGAAACATGTCACCGGTGCGCAGCCAGCTGGCCACGCTCGCATAGCGTTTATCGTCGCAATAGGCCTTGTTGTAGCGGATGGCACGGCCGATCTGGCGCGACTTAAAGTTGTATCCAAACGCGGCGCCTGCCGAGACACCCACCATATGATCGCAGGTCAGGCCATGTTCCATCCAAACGTCGAGCACGCCCGCCGTATACATGCCCCGGTAGCCACCGCCCTCGAGCGCCAGACCCACCGTGTGCGCCGTCTTTGGCAGTGCCATGCAACCATCTCCGTCCTCATGCTTTTGAACGGAACAAGTATACCCGTCAACATATACCGTCTCGGTCACATTTGCCGATGCAAACTAAACACTACCACTCGGCGATTATCATTAACGACTGAGCTGTTTAAACAAAAACGCCCCTATAATGATGTTCGTATCATTAGGCAACAGAACCAAACAGTAGACAACAATCTAGCCCATCGATGAAACAAGGCGGGGACGAAAGTTCACGCGTCCATAGACCGCAGAAGGTCACATTGACAAGAAAAACATCCGACGCAAGCCATCTCGACCCCAGAAAGCCACTCACATATGGACACAGCCAACACCTATACAAAGACGCTCGAAAAGATCGTTCAAGACCTGTTCGAGCGCCCGGAAGACCTGGTAAGAACAGCCTTTACCGACCAACTTACCGGCCTTGGCAACCGCGGCGGCTTTACCCGCTCGTTGGAAGAGCTCTGGGAGCAGGGCACGCCGGTCACCATGGCGTTTATCGATATCGATAACCTCAAGCACTGCAACGACGCCTTCGGTCACGACGAGGGTAACCGCTACATTATGCAGGTGAGCCTGTACCTTAAGCTCTATATCAAAGTTGACGAGGCGGTGTTTCGCCTGGGTGGCGACGAGTTCGCAATCTTGTCCACCGTCGCGACCGAAGACGACCTTGCCGAGCGCCTTGAGCATTGCCGCTCGGTGCTGCTCAAAAACAACGACGCCGAGATGCCTCACTCGTTTAGCTATGGCGTATCGCATGCCGACCCAAAACTGGGCGAAACGTCCGATCGTATGACGCTCGATGCCGACCACCGCATGTACGACTACAAGCTGCGCCATGCCGTACACCTGGATCGTCGCAATATCAAACAAGTTCATGCAGACGATTTTGAAGTCAGCGACCGTGTCTTCGACGCCTTCTCGATGCTTGACGAGGGACGATATTTCTTTATCGAGAACTTGGACAAGCATCGCACCCTTTGGTCACAAGGCGCCTTGCGCGATTTCGGTCTTCCTTCGGAGCATATAGACAACTGCCATGATTACTGGAAAACGCGCGTCCATCCCGATGACCTCGAGGCCTATATCAACGATATCAACCAGATTTACAACGGCTCCAAGCACTATCGCGTCATGCAGTATCGAGTGCGCAACGCTGCTGGCGATTACGTGCTTTGTCGCGTCCGAGGCTATCGCATCGACGGAAACGGAGACACGCCCTCGCTCTACGTTGGCGAACTCGTCAATCACGCTCTGGTCGAGACGATTGACCCCGCAACAGGGCTTGGAACCCAGCGCATGTTGATCGGCGCCATTGATACTTGCCGCCGCGATAACCGCGGGATGGGCCTTGCCGCCGTGCGTGTTCGCGGTACAACGCAGCTCAATGAACGCTATGGGGCCGACGCCGTCGATGCCATGCTTTCCGAGTATGCCGGCCGCATGCTCTCGCTCATCCGCGGCAGAAGCCGTGTATTCCGCTCGCGCAGCGCGCAGTTCGTTGTACTTACCGATAGTTTTGACCGCAATGCCTTCGATCACCTCGTTGGGGATTTGGAACATGTTGTCTCAAAACCCATCCAGATTGCCGGCGACGTCATCACCCCCACATGCCTGGTCGTGCCTGTCTACTACGAGCGCCTTGTTAACCAGGCACCGGCCGTTTTGGACGAACTCGACCGCCGCATTCGCGCCATAAACGGACCGTTCCACAACGACAGTCCCTGCATTCCCGAAATCAAGCGCAAAGGCGCAATCGCCGAGCGCATCGACCCGCTCACCGGCCTCTACCGCCCCAGTGAGTTTATGCGACGCGCCAATGCCTTTCTGTCGACGGCACAAGGCAGCGCATGGTGCATTGCCACCGTCGACATGGGACACATGCGCCTGTTTAACGAATGGCACGGACAAACCGAGGGCGACCGCGTGCTTGCCGATGTGGGCACGGTGCTTAAGGATATCGAGAACGCGGGCATGGGCGTTGCGGGCTACTGGGGCATGGACGACTTTTGCATCCTTGCTCCCTTTGACCGCGATACGATTCATCGAATTTATGCCGGCGTGCGCGAAGCGGTTGCCAGGCACGACGACGGCGTGGGTTTTTGGCCGTCCATGGGCGTCTACCCCGTCAAACCCCGTGAGGAAATCACCATCGACGCTCAGGCAAGGGCCATGTATGCCAACCGTCGCGCCAAAAATGACTTTAAAGACCGCATCGCTGTTTTCCGCCCCGAAGAGTACGCCCACGAGGTTGCGTTTCACAACACCCTCACCGAGTTCCAATATGCGCTCTCCAACGATCGTATCACCTACTACCTGCAGCCCCAGGTGGACATGGAAACCGGCGAGATTGTTGGTGCCGAGGCGCTCACGCGCTGGATTGGTAATGACGGCACCCTCATTCCGCCCGTTTCCTTTATCCCGACGCTCGAGGAAAGCGGTTTTGTGGTGACGCTCGACAAATATATTTGGCAGGGCGTTGCCTTGTGGCTGTGCAAGCGCCTTGACCAGGGGCTTCGCGTGGTTCCGATCTCGCTTAATGTGTCGCGCGTGGATATCCTTGCCTGCGATGTCGCCGAGCATATGAGCGCGCTTGCCGCCAGCTACAATCTATCGCCCGAGCTCATGCGCATCGAGATTACCGAGACTGCCTATACCGGAGAGCCCGAGGCTGTGGATAAACTGACGGCCGACCTGCACACCCGCGGCTTCTCGACCTACATGGACGATTTTG
>CAJLOU010000033.1 GCA_905208345.1 uncultured Collinsella sp. | reverse complement strand
GGTCCGACCTTGGGGAGATCTTCAGGAAGCTCTGCCAGTACAAGGGGATAGAGATCATCGAGGGGCACCTGATGCCCGACCACGTCCACATGCTGCTGGCGATACCGCCGAAGTACAGCGTATCGAGCGTGATGGGCTACCTGAAGGGGAAGAGCTCGCTGATGGTATTCGACAGGCACGCGAACATGAAGTACAAGTTCGGCAACAGGAAGTTCTGGGCCGAGGGCTACTACGTGTCCACGGTCGGCCTGAACGAGGCCACGATCGCGAAGTACATCCGGGAGCAGGAGAAGGCCGACATCGCGCTCGACCGGCTGAGCGTCAAGGAGTACGAGGACCCCTTCGGCAGGGGGCCGGGGCGCAAGTAGCGCCGGTTTGACCGGCCCGCCACGGGTCAATCTGCAGTGCGGCCCGAACCCCGTGAGGGCCGGCGCCTTTAGACGCGTGCCGGAAATCCAAGGGTTATACCCTAAGAGCAAACCACCCCTTTTAGGGGTGGTTTTGATTTAGGGCTTTGCCCGGCCAGCTCTTTTTGATTTAAAATACCTGCTCAGTTGTGATTTATGGTGCTGGGAGGCGCTTGTGGGCAAGGCGAAGGCTAAAGCGAAGAAAAAGACGACGGGGGCGCGGGCTAAGCGTGACCGTCGTCGGAAGCTTGCGACTGAAGCCCCCGCGTCTGCCGAGGAGTTGTTGGCGAGCGTACCGGGGCTCGATGCGTTGCAGGATGTTCCGGTGTTCGATGACCTGCCGGTCGATGCGGCTCAGCAGGCTGCATTTGACGACTTTTGCGCGCGAGCCGAGGAGTCCGAGCAGATGCAGCTCGGTGCTGTGGTGCGCCTGGACCGCGGGTTTCCGTTGGTGGCGACTGCCACTGATACGTTCCGTGCCGAGCACGCCGTAGGATTTGCCAAGTCGCGCGGCGAGGACGAGGTCCTGCTGCCTGCCGTGGGCGACCGTGTGGCGGTGCGCCGCGCTCCCGGGCACGATATGGGCGTGATTGAGTGCGTGCTGCCGCGCCGTACGAGCTTTGAGCGTTGGCGCGGCCGTGCCCGTGGGGAGCGCCAGGTGCTCTGCTCCAACGTGGATAGCGTGCTAATCGTGCAGGCGCTCGGTGCCGGTGAGGTGCTGCTCGATCGCGTGGCACGCTCGCTGGTGTTGGCGCTCGACTGCGATGCCGAGCCGGTGGTGGTGCTCACCAAAGCTGACCGCTGCGATGCCGAGGAGCTCGAGCGCGATCTGGACCGCGTGCGCCGCCTGGTGGGTCCGAACGTGCGCGTGATTGTGACGTCCTCTGCCGAGGGCCGCGGCCTGGACGAGGTCCGTGCCTGCGTGCCCGCCGGGAGCTGCGCCATGATCCTGGGCGAGTCGGGTGCCGGCAAATCGACGCTGCTCAATGCACTGCTGGGCCACGATACGTTGGCGACCGGCGGTGTGCGTGAGCGCGATGACCAGGGTCGCCACACCACGGTCGCGCGCGTGATGGTGGCGCTGCCGGGCGACGCCGGCGTGATCGCCGATGCCCCGGGCCTGCGCAGCCTACCGCTCGTGGGTCACGAGCGGGGTCTGGCGCGCGCTTTCCCCGAGATTGTCGAGGCATCGCACGCGTGCCGGTTTGGCGATTGCACGCATACCCATGAGCCGGGTTGCGCCGTTCGCGAGGCCGAGGACGCCGGGCAGATCGACAGCCTGCGTCTGGAAACGTTCCAAAACCTGGCGTCATCCATGCGCGTGAGCGCTCAAATGCTCGATCCCGATGTTCATCTGTAATTGATTTTTTCTATGACAGCCGTCTCCCAACTGTTCGGGAGACGGTTTTTTTGCTGCGGAAAAGCCTCGAAACATGCAGTTTGCTGACGTGCTGACCAAAACCTTGCCACGAGCTTGACGGGCTGGTCAGCTTCTGGTCAGCGATTGGTTTGACATCGAAAACCAAGATCGCGATTGCGCCGCTTTGCACTCTGACCGCCCAGACAATGGTGGTACGGGCATTCGCCCGGCACTGCCATGAGAGGAGCGGCCGTGAACAAGAGCAAGCGCATCGCTATCAGTCTGGTCGCGGGCGTGCTCGCTGCTCTGCTCTGCATGGTTTATGGCTCGTCGATCCGCTCGCAAGCCGAACAGGTCCAGGCTGAGACCTTGGCCAAGTACGGTGGCGATCGCGTCGAGGTATGCGTTGCGGCGCGCGATATCGATGTGGGCGAGACCCTCGATGAGACCAATGTCATAACCCAGGAATGGCTGACAAGTCTGCTGCCGCGTGACGCGGCGACCGAGCTGCGCCAGGTGCGCGGCGACGTGACGACTTCGCGTATTCCCAAAAACGCCGTGATCTGCAATGTCTACACCAAGGCCGAGAGCCACAAGCTCGAGGTGCCTAAGGGCAAGGTCGCCGTTTCGGTGGCGGTCGATGCCGAGCACTCGGTCGGCGGCGCCACGGGCGTGGGCAGCTACGTGGATGTGTATGTGCAAAAAGACGGCGTAACCGATCGGCTGTGCGGCGCGTACGTGATCGATACCAGTGAGGATTCCGGTGCCACGCGCGAGGGCAAGATCGAATGGGTGACGCTGGCGGCTGACCCCGAAGACGTCAAGGAACTGCTGGGAGCCTCGGGCAAGGGAACGGTCAGCTTGACGATTCCCGCCACGGCGCGCGGCAAAAAGAGCGGAGGCGACGAGTGATGAGGGCGATCTGGCTTGCGTGCTGCGCGTGCGGCGATTACGGGCTGTTGCAGCGGGAAGTCGAGGGCCGTGATGCGGGTGCACAGGTGCTTCGCGTGGGTGACCTGGACGGGCTGATTTCCATGGCTCGGGCGTTTCCGTCGCGCCGCGGGGCTGCCATCATCGCGGCGTCTCTGTTCGATACCGAAGATGTGCGCAAGACTGTTGCGCGCCTGACGGCCGAAGGCCGCGTGAGTCGCGTGGTCGTGTTGATAGAAGCGCTCGATCCGTCGGATATCGAGGGACTGTTTCGCGCGGGGGCGACCGAGGTCATCGCTGCGCACAGTATATGCGGCAACGGGCGCGCGGGCGAGGGAGCGGTTGATTCCGATCGGCGCATGACGATTGAGCCCGATGCTTTTGTTGATAGGGAACCCGGGGCGCCTCGCGCTACAAGAGGCCCGCGTGTTGATGATTATGGAAAAGCGGAAGCCGAGCATGGTCGGCGCCCCCGGAACCCCCTTGTATACGATGACGCCGGAGGGCCGGCGCAGCATGCTGGCGACTCCCCGGCTGTAGATATGGGATACGTGCACGGCGTGAATCTGGCGGATGAACTCGACGAAGTTGAGGGCTTTGCCGGGTGCGGCGAGTTGTCGCTGATGCAGCATGAGCAGATTGCGCAGAACGAACCTGCCTCGCAGACCGAACAAGCTGCCATGCCGGCTTGGACGCAGCGTGTGGTTGCGGCGGGGGAGACGGGGACGCTGCCACCGACGCCCGCTCCGCCTCCTCCGATGCCGCCGGCAGACGCTGCCGCTCCGCAGCATCGAGCTCCGGTCATCTGTGCCATTTCGGGTTCGGGCGGTTGCGGCAAGTCGACGATCGTTGCCACCATGGCACACACATCGTCGCTGTTGGGCTTGCGTGCCGCCGTGCTCGACCTGGACCTGATGTTTGGAAACCTTTACGACTTGTTAGGCGTCGATGCTCCGCGCGATATGGCGGCACTTATCGAGCCGTCGGCGGCGGGCGCGCTTGCCGAGCCGGATATCGTGGCCACATCGATGCGCGTGGCGCCGGGCGTTACGCTCTGGGGCCCCGTCGCGGCGCCCGAGCAAGCCGAGCTCATGGCACGTCCGGTGGAGCTACTGCTTGATGTTCTGCGTCGCGAATCCGACGTGGTCTTTATCGATACCTCGGTCTTTTGGGGCGACGCCGTGGCGGCTGCGGTAGCGGCGAGCGACCGTTGCCTGGTCGTTGGCGATGCGGCAGTATCGTCCGCGACATCGGCATCGCGCGTCATTGAACTGGCAAGTCGAGTAGGTGTGCCGCGCACGCGCATGAGCGCCGTGTTCAACCGGTTCGGTGCGCGCGGGGCAGACGAGGACGTCGCCATGCGCTTTGAGATTGCCTGTGCGTTGAGCTCCAAGATTCATATCGCCGATGGCGGGCAGGATCTCGCCGCGCTCATGGCGTTTGGACGCGCTGACGAGGCAGTGGGGCAGACCAGCGCTTTTGCGACCAGCGTGCGCGAGGCTACGCGCGAGATGCTCGTGGAACTGGGGTGCGCCGTCGGCCCTTGGAGCGATATGGTCGCCGACCGTGCAACGCGTACCGAGCGCCCGCGTATCCGCCTTCCCTGGTCGCGCGAGGGTGATCAGCGATGAGTCTGCAAACGAGGATTAAGGCTGCCGGCGCTGCAGCGGCGGCAGCGCCTGTAGATGCGGGGCGTCGCCGCGCGGTGAAACGACGCACCAAGCGCGCCGTGATGGACCGCATGGGTTACGACGAAGTGGCGCGTATCAGCGCCTATATCGACCCGGCACTTGCCCGCTCGGAATTGCGTCCCGCGGTGGAGGCGGCGCTCAATGTTGAGGAACCGACCGATCTCGCGACGCCCGAGCGCGAGACCATCATCGACGAGATTTTGGATGACGTGGTGGGCTTGGGGCCGTTGCAGCCGCTCATCGAGGACGACACCGTTACCGAGATCATGATCAACGGCTGCCGCTCGGCTTTCTTTGAACGTGGTGGCGTCTTGTACCCCATCGAGCATGCGTTTGAGGATGATGAGCAGATCCGTGTGCTTATCGACCGCATCATCTCGCCACTTGGCCGCCGTATCGACGAGCGCAGCCCCATCGTCAACGCCCGCCTCAAAACGGGCTATCGCGTCAACGCGGTGATTCCGCCTGTGGCGATTGACGGACCGATTCTCACCATCCGAAAGTTCTCGGACCGTATCTGCTCGCTGGACGAGCTTGTGGGGCTGGGGTCGCTGCCGCTTTGGTATGCGCAGCTGCTGTCGTGCGCGGTGTCGCTGCGACAGGACCTGGCGGTTGCGGGAGGCACGGGATCTGGTAAGACCACCCTGCTCAACGCGTTGTCATGCGAGATTTCCACCGGCGAGCGCATCGTGACGATCGAGGACTCTGCCGAGCTCAAGTTTGCGCATCATCCGCACGTGGTGCGCCTAGAGGCGCGCGAGGCTTCAATTGAGGGCGAGGGCGCGGTGACGATCCGCGACCTGGTGACCAATGCCCTGCGCATGCGCCCCGACCGCATCGTGGTGGGCGAGGTGCGCGGTGCCGAGTGCTGCGACATGTTGCAGGCCATGAACACGGGCCACGATGGGTCGCTCACCACACTTCATGCGGGTTCAGAACAGGAGACCGTGGTGCGTCTGACGTTGCTTGCACGTTATGGCATCGATCTGCCGAGCGAGCTCATCGAGGAGCAGATTGCCATGGCGCTCGACGGCATCGTGATGTCCGAGCGCCACGCCGATGGCAGGCGTTTCGTCTCCTCGTATTCGGGGGTGCGTCGCGCCGCGTCGGGCGGCGTAGAACTCGAGCGCTATGTGACTTTCGATGCCGCCGAGCGAACCTGGACGCTTGACCGCGAGCCGCCGTTTATCGCAGAAGGCCTGCGGTCGGGGACGCTCACACAAGAGGAGGTGGACGAATGGAGGTCGCTGTGCCCCTCGTCGTAGGGGGTTTGGCAGGGTTTTCTGTCGCGACGGCGTGCGGGGCGGAACCTCGTGTGCCGCAGGTGCCGCCGGCGGAGCTGGCGCGTCAGGCGCTCGAGACGGTGGCAGAGAAACTGCCGCGTGAGCTGGTGGAAAACGATCTGCTGAAAAAGATCGCCCGTTCGTGGGCATCGCTGGCTCCGGCGCATCGCCTTGGCCTCGTGATCGAAGATGCTTCGGGGCGTTTGGCGTTTCTGCTGCTCTCGAGCGGTGTCTGCTGCATTTTACTAACGATGGTGTCGTTATCGCCCCTCGGATTTGCCTTGGGACTTGTTGCTCCGATTGCCGTTGGCGCCGCTCGGGATGGCTTTGAGAGCCGGCGCGAGCAACACGATGCAGAAGAGGCCATGCCCGAGGCGTTTACCGCACTTTCCATGTCGCTTGCCTCGGGACATTCGCTGGCTCAGGGCATGCGCTTTGTGGGCGCTCATGCGCAAGAACCGGTGCATACCGAGTTTTTGCGGGTGGCGGCGGCGATCGATTGCGGCATCTCGGCGACCGACGCGCTCGATGACTTGCTCGTGCGCATCGACGCCCCCGGTCTTTCGCTTGTGACCTTGGCGCTTAAGGTGTCACAGCGCACCGGCGCTCCGCTTGCCGACTTACTGTCCGAGGCGTCGAGCATGGTGGGGGAGCGCATTGAGCTCAAGCGCCGCCTAGATGTTAAGACGTCGCAGGCCCGCATGTCTGCGCATATGGTCGCGGCGATGCCGACGGGCATGTGCGCGGTGTTGGCGCTGCTTTCGGCAGATTTTCGTCGCGGTCTTGCGACGCCTGCCGGCGCGGGCGCTGTGGTGCTGGGTCTTGCCCTCAACGCCGTTGCCCTGGTGGTTATCAGGCGCATTATGCGGGTGGAGCTATGAGCGCCCCGGTTGCAGTTGCGGCTTGCCTGTGCGCTCTGAGTGTATTTGTCGCGACGGGTTTGGATCGGGCGGATGCACGCAAGATCGCAGAGGCCTGCAAGCGCGAGGCGGTGCTGGTCGCTGCCGCGGGTCGCTCGGTGGTCGATGCTCTGACCGCGCGAATGAAGGGCGCGGTTGGAGCGGGCGGCCCGGCGCGAGTGTCGCTCGGCGAAGTGTCCGAGATGATCGATGTTGTGCGCTTGGGTCTTTCGGCCGGTCTTTCGTTTGATGCGGCGCTTGAGATTTTCTGCGCCAACCGCCGGTCAGTGCTGGCTCTTCGACTTGAGCGGGCCTGCATGGCGTGGCAGGTGGGCGTGGGCACGCGTGAGGACGAGTTGTTGGCCGCCGCGCGCGACCTGGACGTGCGAGCGCTCGAGACCTTTGCCATCACGGTGGGACAGGCGCTCGCCCTGGGTGCCCCACTTGCCGAGACACTGGCCGCTCAAAGTCGCGAGATCCGTGCGGCTCATCGCGCCGCGGTCGAGCGCGAGATCGAGCGTGCGCCCGTCAAGCTGCTGATTCCCACCGGCACACTCATCTTGCCGGCGTTGCTTCTGTCCATATTGGGCCCGCTGTTGGGAGCAGGCGGGATGATGTAGGGAGGAATACATGAACACGATGGCTGACGTTGCTGGCAAGGTCTGGAGCTGGGCTGTTTGCCAGTCAATTCGCGCTCGCCAGCATGCCGGGGAGCTACTGCAGGAGGAGAGTGCGCAGGGCACCACCGAATACGCCATCTTGGTCGGCGTGCTCGTGGTGATCGCCATCATTGCCATTGTCGCATTTAAGGGCAAGGTCCAAGATCTATGGAACGCTATCAGCGAGGGCATCAACAGCCTGTAGAGGGCGAGCGCCCCATCGGGGTGCTGCTGGTGTTTGCTTGCCTGACCGTGGCGATAGCGGCGGTGCTTTGGGGGCTTAACGCCGCGCGGCAGCAGCGTCCTGGGGCCGCCTTCGATTCGGGCTCAGATTCGGCGGTGGCGTCTCAAAAAGATGAGATGCGAGATGCGGACGATTCGGATGTCGCTGTCACGGCGCAAACCTTTCTGCGGACGCTCGACAAGCGGTCTGGCACTGCGACGGATTCACCTGAGGACAACGCGATTGCGGTCCGGCTTGCATGGTCCGAGGACCGACCGATGACCGAGGCAGCGGCGGATATGTTACGCGCCTACCGCGAGGTGCCAACGGCCCAGCTCGCCCTGAGCGGCTATCTCGATATTAAGGGCAACGTATGGGGCGCCATCGTGCGCGATGGGCGCGGCTGGGTCGATATGGTGACGGTTGCCGCGGATGCTGGCGATGCTTCGTGTCGTCTGCGCGCCGTGCGTCTGGTCCCGCAAACAATAAGCTCAAAGGAGGGATCGTGAAATGCATGGCATTCTGCGTGAGGAATCTGCCCAGGCGACGGTCGAATACGCCATCGTCACGGTGGCGCTGTTATCGATCGTGCTGGCGATTGTGGGACTTTGGCGTGCTGGCACCGATGGACGCTTGGCGGCGCTGGTTGAGCGGGCGGCATCCCATGGCGTTGCCTCGACGTCGGTTATCGACGCCGCTGCGGGCGCTAAGGACATCGCGTTGTATTGATATCGCGCGCGAGGACCGGGCGCAGTCTACGGTCGAGGCCGCTTTTTTGCTGCCGACGTTTCTGACGCTCATCCTTCTCGCACTGCAACCGGTGTGCCTGCTTTATACGCGCGCGGTCATGGAGTCTGCCGCCGCCGAGACCGCGCGGCTCATGACCACGACGACGGCGGAGGACGACGATCTTAAGGAGTTCACCCTCCGCCGGCTTGCCGCAGTGCCCAACGTTTCGATCTTTCATGCCGGCGGGCCGTTGTCGTGGGATGTCGAGCTTAGCCGGGCCGATGCGGGCGGCGTCTCGTCCGTGTCCGTTTCCGGCGAGGTCAAGCCGTTGCCTGTGATCGGTGCGTTTGCGCAGGTTATGGGTGGTACCGCCGAGGGCGGCTACGTTGAGCTCAAGGTCGATGTCTCGTATCAATCACGTCCCGAATGGCTGGAGGGAGATTATGATTCGTGGATTGCTGCATGGGATTAAGCGTTTCTGGTCTAGACGCGTTTTGACGCGCCGTCCGAGCTGCCATCGCAAGCGAGGCGGCTTTATGGGTCGAGCCGGTATCGACCTGTTTATCGAAGACGGTGCCTACACCACGCTTTCCTCTGCGGTGGTCATCTTGGTGGTGCTCACGCTGCTGTTTTCGTCGACGGCGGCGATATGGAGCATGTCGCGCGCGGGGGACACCCAGGTGGCTGCCGATAGCGGCGCGCTGGCAGGCGCCAATGTGGTGTCGTCCTATCACACGGCTGCCACGGTGGTGGATGCGAGCATTTTGAGTTTGGGCCTAGCGGGGTTTGCCACGATCGGGACGGGCCTGGTCGCCATCCTCATCCCGGGTGCCGAACCAGTTGCCGGCAATATGGTCGACACCGGGATTGAGATCATTAAAACGCGCAACAAGTTTGCCAAAAGCGCATCGGAAGGCTTACAGAAAATCGAGACGGCTCTGCCGTATCTGATCGCCGCGCGTGCCACGCAGGCGGTGTCGGCGCAGGATACCGATAGTGTGACCTATACCGGTACGGCGCTTGCCGTGCCCAAGACATCCGAGTCGGACTTCGCTGCGCTCGAGGGGTCCGAGATCTCGACCGATGCCATCGAGAGCACCTCAAAAGACCTTGACTATGCTGCCAAGGAACTGAAGAAAGCGTCCGAGAAAACGTCAAAGGCCAAGGAACATGCCTGGCTTGCCGACTGCGGTGGATCTGACAGAGGCGCAGTCGGAAGCTGTTCGTGCATGTGGGAACGCGCAAGGAGCTTGGCGAAGCTTTCGGATATTGAGAATCCGCACTATGCCTCGAGTGTCACATGGGAGCCGCAAGTGGCGCTCGATCGCGCGAAGGCCTATTACCGCTCGCGCCTTGCAAACGAGGCACCTCAGGGTTCAAGCGTCGAGACGAAGGCGGAGTCGGCGGCGCGCAAGGCGTTTTACACCTATGCGAGTACAGAGGTCAATCGTGCATATGTAACCGAGGACGGAGATGAAGTCGCTTCCTATATCCCGCTGTTGCCGCGCAACACTGACGAGGTGCGAGCGACGGAACTCTATACCGATACGGTGTGGCCAACCAGTGCCATCGATGGCAAGACGTATCTGCATTACGGAACGAGTTGCCCCAACTATAAGAAGGGGGCGCCATGCGGGCTGGCCTCGGTTGCTGCTTATGACGGGCAGGACAAATGCAATAGATGCCATTTTGGTGTTTCGTCGCTCGGTGCCGTTGCGGCTCCTTCGACTTCTATCGAAAACGGCTTTGAGTACCACTTTGATCGATTCAAAGAGGCTCTGGAAGACTACGTCGAATGCCGCAACAAAGAACTCGAACTTGAGCGTCAGACCGAGGATGAGGCCGACCGCGCGGGCAATGCGTTTGACCAGGCCATTAAAGCGCTTTCCGGCGAGCGCCCGCGTATCGCCCCACCTGGCCGTAACGGCGTGGTCGCCTTTGCAGTTTCGGGTGACATTACCAGCCCCGATCAACTTAACTCCTCGTTTAACGCGGCAGTCAGGCTTGGCGATCGCGGTGCTATCTCTGCCGCGGTGCAGGCGCCCGATGAGGCGACGGCGCAAAACAACGTGCTTTCGCGATTTTTCTCGACATTGAAGGAACGCTCGGGCGGCGTTGCCGGCGTGCTCGACGGCGTCATGGATGTTTGGGGACGGCTGCTCGTGGGATACGGTGATATCCAAGGTTCGGCCGACGAACTTATGGACGAGATGATTAAAGACCTAGGAGGGGGCAGCGGTGCGTTGGGCTCCATTGCATCGTGGCTCGGCGATACCGTTTCGGCGTCCGTGGCGGCGCTGGGTTTGGAACCGTGCGACTTGCGCCTGCGAAAGCCGGTGCTGACCGATTCCGCCAACGTCATTAAGAGTCCGGGGTCTGACATTGCTGGTCTCTCTCAAGCGCAAGACAAACTGCGAAGTATTCCGTTGGGCGTGACCGATCCCAAGGCGCTTTGCGAGGCGTTGGAATATCAAGTCGAACGCACCATTAGCGGTACGGTGTTCACGCTTGCGGAGATTCCTCTGCCCGGCGGCGGCTCCATCCCACTCACCGTCGATGTCGCGACACTGGTTGGCGCTCTGGGCGGTTGGTCGTAATGAGTATTCGCATGCGTCTGCGCGAGGAGCGCGCCCAAGCGACGGTGGAGATGGCAGTGGTTACGCCCGTTTTGCTGGTGCTGGCACTCATCGTGTACAACGTCATGATCTTTGCCGGCGCTGTCGCGCGCTTCGACCGCGTGGTGCCCGACATCGTGCTGGCGCACGCTGTGGCGCCGGGCGGGGAGGGTGACGAGAGCTCTGCCGATGCCTCGGCGACGGTTCAGACTCAAATTCTGAATGCCATGGAAGGCTATGACTTGCAGATCGAAGTGTCGAGCGAGCAAGGCGCGGAGGCATCGGATGGTGGCCTGCTCTCCCTATCCGGTACGTTTAGGACCTACACCTGCACCATGCACTATGAGCCGTGGCCGACTTCTCTCAGCATCGCTGGCGTTCCGCTGGGGGCGCCGACAACGTTGTCGCACGAGCGTGTGGTGACGGTCGATCCATGGCGTCCGGGGGTGGTCATGTGACCGCGGTCTCGTCCTACATCGCCTACGCGCGGGCACTCAATAGGCTGGGTTGGACGCCGGCCGAGTTTGTGGTGGCGGAGTCGTTTGTCGTGCGCCTGCGCGGCATGCTGGGACGGCGTCCGGTTGCCGCCAACGGCCTGCCGCTCGTCATGGCGTTTCCACGCTGCTCTTCGGTCCATACGTGTTTTATGGTCTATCCCATCGACATCGCCTTCATCGATCGCGACGGCAATGTGCTCGCGCGCTACGAAAACGTTCGTCCTTGGCGCATGTGCTCCTGCCCCGGCGCCTGGGCCGCACTAGAGCGTCCTTCAATCATTGTTTCGACCCCTGCTCTCCAACGCGTGCCGGCTTAAGAATTGGCGACAGTGGACTTTCGTCATACGAAATTGGGTAAGATGGAGGAGAAGATGCATGGATGTTGAGATCCATCCCAACGCTAAAAAGCACCTGACGGAAAAGCAGGTGCTTAGCGCTTGGCTTGCGGTTACTGAGTGCATTCGTCGCGAGTCGAAGGACGAGCCGCCGAGATGGCTTGCGATTGGATGGCTCCCAGACGGACGAAGCGTGGAGCTTGTCGCGGTCGAGCTTGTCCGTGGGTGGCTTATCATTCATGCCTTGTCTCCAGTCCAGAAGAAATTCTGGCAAGAGATCGAGCGAGCTCGGCAGAGGGGTCGATGATGGGCAAGACGTATACGGCCGCTAATGGTCAGGTTGTAACGGATGAAATGATTGACGCGTGGTGCGAGTCGTACGAGCGCGGAGAGTTTCCGGATGGCGAACACACCGCTGGTGGGATCGTGCATGGACGGCCCCCGCTCTCAGGTGAGGGGACGGCAACGCTGTCGGTCAAGATTCCTCTGGGAATGAAGGAGGCCATTCGTCGACGGGCGGCTGCCGAGGGGATGACGCCAAGTGAGTTTGCCCGTGCGGCTCTGAGCGAAAAACTTCTTGCTGCCGGCTGATGCCTCTGACGTGCCGATTTATAGAACTGAGCTGTGCTCAAAAACTTTTTTAAAATTCTCGGTTGACCGGAACGCGTCCTTGGTTATACTAATCAAGCCTTGAAACAAGGCACACCTCAAATGGCTGGGTAGCTCAGTTGGTAGAGCAGAGGACTGAAAATCCTCGTGTCAGGGGTTCGATTCCCTTCCCCGCCACCTTGAATTGACTAGGACCTCTGCAAAGGGGTCCTTTTCTTTTATGTAGGGTTCTGCGGAAACTGCGTCCCGGAATTTGGCTTCAGAGTGGGATGCGTTTTCCGCTTTGATGTCGCTTGGGAAAGCGCGACCCGGAATCCGGCGTCAGAATGGGACGTGCTTTCCTTTTGCGGCCTTTGGCGGAAACTGCGTCCCAGATCTCGCGCTCAGAACGGGATGCATTTTCCGATTGAGGCCTCGAGCGGAAAATGCATCCCAGTCTTTTGCGAAAAACGGGATGCGCTTTCCGGCGCTTACTTCCGACGTGCGCGCACATCTCGGCGCACCAGCTCCTGCCCACCTGTCCCAGACATTCCTCCCACTTTTGCGCCACTTTGTAGACCGTTCGGTCGCCTGTCTGCATGCGCGGGTATACTCAAATCGATAGATATGTCATGCAAGAGCGATGCGGGCTTAGCCCGTATGATTCAAAAGGGGGCAGTGATGGAGAGGATACTCGGCGTTAATCTCTCTGGCTGGTTTATTCCCGAGCCTTGGGTGACCCCGTCGCTGTACGCGGCGACCGGTGCATCCAACGCGGCCGAGCTGCAGGAGGCCATGGGCACCGCCGCCTATAACGAGCGCATGCGCCGTCATTACGAGACGTTTGTGAGCGAGGATGATTTCCGTCGCATGGCGCAGATCGGCCTCAACGCCGTGCGCCTGCCGGTGCCTTGGTATGCCTTTGGCTCACAGGAGTCCGATGCCTCCTACATCTCGGTTGTCGACTACATCGACCGTGCAATTGAGTGGGCTGCCAAGTACGACATCCGCGTGCTGCTCGATCTGGCAACTGTGCCCGGTGGCCAGGGCGATTCCAATGATTCGCCCACCACGCCAGAGGCTGTTGCCGAGTGGCATTCGTCCACCAACGGCCGTCATGTGGCACTCGACGTGCTCGAGCGCCTGGCCGATCGCTACGGCGAGGCCGAGAGCCTGCTGGGCATTGAGCTGCTGGATACGCCGCAGATGAGCGTCCGCAAGAGTCTCTTTGCCATGACGGATGGCATTCCGGCTCACTACCTGCGCAATTTCTATCGCGATGCCTACGAGCTCGTCCGTTCGTATATGCCCGAGGATAAGATCGTCGTCTTTTCGTCTTCGGGGCATCCCAGCGAGTGGAAGCATTTTATGCGCGGCGCCAAGTACAAGAACGTCTACATGGACCTTCACCTGTACCATTACCGCGACGAGTATGCGCTCGATATCACGAGCCCCCGCGGGCTGACGACGGCGATTTCGCGTAACAAGCGCGAGCTTAAAGAGGCGATTTCGACTGGGTTCCCCGTGCTGGTGGGCGAATGGTCGGGCGCGGCGATCTTTGCCAACTCGTCGGTTACGCCCGAGGGCCGCAATGCCTACGAGCGCGTGTTTATCGCCAACCAACTGGCTTCGTTTGCACCGGCTGCCGGTTGGTTCTTCCAAACGTGGAAGACCGAGAAGCGCATTGCAGCATGGGACGCCCGCGCGGCGCTCGGTACGCTCGAGCGTGGCATGATTGAATAGGTTGATATGACGCAAAACAGCGCCCATACGGGCAAACTCTATGTGGTCGGCACGCCCATCGGCAACCTGGGCGACCTGTCCCCGCGCGTTGGCGAGGCGTTTGCCGCCGCCGATGCCATCTGCTGCGAAGACACGCGTGTGACGTCAAAGCTGCTGATGCACCTGGGCATTTCCAAGCCGCTTGTCCGTTGCGACGAGAATGTGATCGCCAGCCGCGCCGCCGGCCTAGTCGACCGTCTGCTGGCGGGGGAGACCCTCGCCTTTGCCTCGGACGCCGGCATGCCGAGCGTGTCCGATCCCGGCCAGGCGCTGGTCGAGGCGGCACGTGAGGCCGATGTGCCCGTAGAAGTTATTCCCGGGCCCTCTGCTTGCGTCACGGCGCTTGTTTCGTCCGGCATTCCCTGCGAGCATTTCTTCTTCGAGGGCTTTTTGGGCCGAAAGCACGGTGACCGCGTGCGCCGTTTGCAGCGCCTTGCCGTGGTGCCCGGCGCGCTCATCTTCTACGAGTCTCCACATCGCATCGTGGCGACGCTCGAGGCCGTGGTGGAGGTCTTTCCCCAGCGTGAGGTTGCCGTCTGCCGCGAGCTCACCAAGCTGCACGAGGAAGTCTTGCGCGGGCCCGCTGCCCAGCTTGCCGAGGAGCTGCGTGCTCGCGGCGAGGTAAAGGGCGAGATTGCGCTGGTCATCGCGCCGCCGAGCGAGGATGAGGAGGCCGGTGCCGTGCCGGTTGGCGCCGCGGCAGCGGATCACGACGAGGCCCTGCGCGAGGATATCCGCGCCGCGCTCGAGGAGGGGGAGCCCGCGTCTGCAGTGGCCAAGCGCCTGTCTCAGAAGTATTCGCGCCGCAAGCGCGATGTCTATGCCATGGTGCTCGATATGCAATAGATGGAGGATATCCAGCCCTTGCGCTAGAATCATCCTCTGTATGCAACGTTTTTCTGGAGGACAAACCCCATGGATCAAAGCAAGCCTTCGTTCTTTATCACGACGCCCATCTACTACGTCAACGCCGATCCGCACCTGGGCACGGCTTATTCCACCATCATCGCCGACGTTCAGGCCCGTTATCGTCGCTCCGCCGGCTATAACGTCAAGTTCCTGACCGGCATGGACGAGCACGGCGAGAAGGTCGCCGAGGCCGCAGCCAAGCATGGCATGACGCCGCAGGAGTGGACCGACAGCCAGGCCCCGCACTTCAAGGAGCTTTGGAGCAAGCTCGAGATTTCCAACGACGACTTCATCCGCACCACCGAGCCGCGCCAGCATCATGCCGTGCAGTACCTGTGGGAGCGCATGAAGGAGTCCGGCTACCTGTATAAGGGCAGCTACGACGGTTGGTATTGCGTGCCTGACGAGACCTACTTCACCGATACGCAGGTCCAGAAGGGCGACGAGGAGTACGGCAGCGTCGGCCAGCACCTGTGCCCCGACTGCCACCGTCCGCTTGAGCGCGTGCAGGAGGAGTCCTACTTCTTTAAGCTTTCCGCTTTCCAGGACAAGCTGCTCAAGCTTTACGACGAGCACCCCGACTTTGTCGAGCCTGCGTTCCGCATGAACGAGGTACGTAGCTTTGTCGAGGGCGGCCTTAATGACCTTTCCGTGAGCCGTACGAGCTTTGACTGGGGCATTCAGGTCCCGTTTGACGAGGGTCACGTGACCTACGTGTGGTTCGATGCGCTGCTCAACTATATGACGGCCGTCGGCTACGGTGTCGACACCGACGAGGCGCGTGCCGAGCTGGCCTATCGCTGGCCCGCGCAGTTCCACATCGTGGGTAAGGACATCATCCGCTTCCACTGCGTCATTTGGCCCGCCATGCTCATGGCCATCGGCGAGGCCCTGCCCGAGCACGTCTTTGCCCACGGCTTCCTGACCGTGCGCAATGCCGAGACCGGCAAGGCCGAGAAGATGTCCAAGAGCCGCGGCAACGCCATCGCTCCGCAGGACGTTATCGACATGCTGGGCGTCGAGGGCTATCGCTACTACTTTATGACCGACGTCGTCCCTGGCACTGACGGTGCCATCAGCTTCGACCGCATGGAGCAGGTCTACAACGCCGACCTGGCCAACAGCTGGGGCAACCTCATCTCGCGTTCGCTCAACATGAGCGGCAAGTATTTTGACGGTTGCGCGCCCGCCAAGCCCGCATCGTTCGATGCGTTCGATAACCCGCTGGCAAAGATTGCCGACGGTTTGGTCGAGCGCTACATGGCCAAGATGGACGTGCTCGATTACGGTGGAGCCAAGGACGAGGTCATGGAGCTCATCCACGCCGCCAACCACTACATCGAGGACTCCGAGCCTTGGGCACTTGCCAAGGACGAGGCCAAGGCTGACGAGCTGGCGTTTGTGATCTACAACCTGCTCGAGGCCATCCGCATTGCCGCTCACCTGCTGATGCCGCTCATGCCCCAGACTTCTGCCGAGGCTCTGCGCCGCCTGTCCTGCGAGGACGAGGCCGCGAGCGACGACCTCAAGGGCATTTGCGCTTGGGGCCTGCTTGCTGGTGGTCAGCCCGTCGAGAAGGGCGATCCGCTGTTCCCGCGTCTGGCGTAGAGACCGCGCGAGCGCCATATCGGCAATTTGCTGTTTAGCTGTAAGGGCATGGCCGCCACGGTCCATGCCCTTTTGTTTCAAGACGCCGCCATCATGCTAAGGAGGCAACCATGACAACTTCGCCTTTGGCAAACCCCACGGCCACCAGGGAGCTGCTAGAGGAGTTTGGCCTTGCGACTAAGCATCGCCTGGGCCAGAACTTTCTAATCGACAATCATGTGATCGAGCGTATCTGCGAGCTTTCCGAGCTTGCAGGTGACGAGCGCGTACTCGAGGTGGGTCCGGGTTGCGGTACGTTGACACTTGCGTTGCTGCAGGAAGCGGCGTGCGTCACGTCGATTGAGGCAGATCCCGAGCTCGAGCCGGTGCTCGATGCTCACGCCGCCGACTACGTCAACTTCCACTTTATCATGGGCGACGCGCTTAAGGTGACGCCGGAGC
The DNA here is from genome assembly GCA_905208345.1 of uncultured Collinsella sp. GTDB lineage: Bacteria > Actinomycetota > Coriobacteriia > Coriobacteriales > Coriobacteriaceae > Collinsella. The sequence goes on along the minus strand of CAJLOU010000033.1, from coordinate 1,794 downwards.
AGATTGAGCAGGTTGCGGGCGGTAAGCCGACGGTGTTTGTCGCGAATCTGCCCTACAACGTGGCGGCGACGATCATCCTTCAGTTCTTCCAGACGATGCCCGCGCTTAAGCGCGCTGTCGTCATGGTTCAAAAGGAGGTTGCCGATCGCATTGCCGCAACGCCCGGTAACAAGACCTATGGCGGATACACGGCAAAACTCGGCCTGTACGCGCAGGTGACGGGTCGCTTTGAGGTGCCGCCGCGTTGCTTTATGCCGGCGCCGCACGTGGACTCGGCCGTCGTGCGTATCGACCGTGTTGACGGCGTGGTGCCCGAAGGACTCGATCGCGAATTTGTGGCCCGCGTGATTGATGCTGCATTTGCTCAGCGTCGCAAGACCATCCGCAATTCCATGAGCGCCAACGGTTTTGCCAAGGACGTGCTCGATGCCGCTTTTGAGGTTTGCGGTATCGCACCCACCACGCGCGCCGAGACGCTCGATGTTGCCGACTTTGTCCGTCTGGCCCGGGAGCTAATCCATGACGCCTAATGCCGAACGCGTGACGTTTACCAAGAAAAAGAAGACGGTTGCTTGTCCCGTGCCCTTGGCGCCGCTTGCCGATACGCATGCACATCTGCTTTCGTTTTGGGGCAAGGATGTGCCCGAGACGCTCGTGCGCGCCAAAGCCGCGGGCGTCGACCTGTTGGTGACGATGTTCGACCCCATTGCTGACAAGCGCAGCGTGGCGGACTATAGCGACTGGCTGGTGCGCGAGATTCTTCCGATGCAGGATATCCCGCAGATCAAGTATCTTGCCGGCGTGCATCCGTATGGCGCGCCGGACTATACCGACGACGTTCATGCACAGGTCGTTGCGGCACTTGATGACCCCTTATGCGCCGGTATTGGCGAAATCGGCCTGGACTACCACATGGACTATGACGACGATATCGCGCCGGCACCCCATAACGTGCAGATTGATTGCATGGCGCGCCAGCTCGAGCTTGCCGTGCGCCGCAATGTGCCGGTGGAGCTGCACCTGCGTCACGAGGACTCGGATGGGGAGCGCACCTCGCACGTTGATGCGTACAACGTACTGCGCGAGGTGGGTGTGCCCCAGGCTGGTTGTGTGCTGCACTGTTTTGGCGAGGACCGCGCCACGATGGAGCGCTTTGTGGATTTGGGCTGCTATATCGCCTATGGCGGTGCGGCCACCTTTAAGCGCAACGACGATGTGCGCGAGGCATTTGCGGCAACTCCACTCGATCGAATTTTGTTCGAGACGGATTGCCCGTATATGGCTCCGGAGCCCATCCGCGGTCTTGAATGCGAGCCCGCAATGATCTCCATTACGGCAAACACGCTGGTCAACGACCGTGTCGATCGCACGGGTGAGGACGCCGAAACAATCGTGCAAGCCGCTTGGGAGAATGCCTGCAAACTTTTTCAAAAATAGTTCTTGCGTTCGTGGTGGCGCTCCGTTATTCTAATTCCTGCACGCGGGCGTGGCGGAATTGGCAGACGCGTACGGTTCAGGTCCGTATGGGGGCAACCCCATGAAGGTTCAAGTCCTTTCGCCCGCACCATTAAATGAAAGAGCTCCCAGCAATGGGAGCTTTTTTGTTATGGGCCCATCACAGGGACTTGAACCTGTGAAGGAGCGAGCGTAAAGAAAACGCGGAGCGTTTTTAGCGAGCTGGCGAGGACGCCGGCAGGCGGCCGAAGCCGGTGCGGATTTGCGAAGCAAAGACGCGGATTCTCCGCGCAAGCTTCCGACTCAAAACGGATGCGATGTTTATCGAATTTCAGCCGG
>CAJLOU010000032.1 GCA_905208345.1 uncultured Collinsella sp. | reverse complement strand
AATCCAAGTTAGACCATTTCAAATGGTTCGATGTCTGCCCGGATGCGACACTGAATGTGTCCATCCTCGCAGTATCCGGTTCTCAAGGTGCACGCTTTGCGGCTCATCCGGTTCCACCGGGCCGCGCGGCAAGGAGATATATTGCCAGACCGGAGGGGCCCCGGGAGCGGGAATCGCGCACTCCATATTTTGTTCACAAATGAATAGATCCCTCAGTCGCGTCACTGAGGTTAAAACTGAAGCATTGGCTTCTGATATTGGCGATGACCAGCTGTTTTATGAGTATTGAGACATCGGTCATCTCTGGAGCGCTACTTTACTCCAAAGGCATCAGCTATTTGTTTCCCATCGGTAAAAGGCGGGTTTTGTTCGCCAAGCGTTCTTATATATAGATAGATACGGGTTCGAACCCGTGCACCGGCAACAAAAAAGACGGCCAACCGAAGTTGACCGTCTCAACAATCTTTGGGTGGGCCGTCAGGGGTTCAGCCCGCTGCGCAGGCGGCCGCCACGGCGCTTCGCGCCTTGCGCGCTGCGCTGGCAAACGCTCACGCGTTTCCTCAGCTCCGCGCCCTTTCGGGTTCGAACCCGTGCACCGGTAACAAAAAAGCGACCAACCGGAGTCGATCGCTTTCTTTTCTATGGTGGGCCGTCAGGGGTTCGAACCCTGGACCTTGGGATTAAAAGTCCCCTGCTCTGCCAGCTGAGCTAACGGCCCGCGGGTGGCATTGTACCACGGTCTGGGACTATTCCCAACTCCATTGGCCGTTCTGGAAAATCACAACTTCACGTCCATCAGGCGTAATGCCCGTAATATCGATGTCGTCCGTGCCGATCATAAAATCGACGTGCGTGCTCGAGACGTTAACACCATGCTCCAGGAGCTCCTCCTTGGACATGTCGTACCCACCCTCGATGCATTCGGGGAAACCGACACCTAGCGCGAGATGGCAGCTAGCGTTCTCGTCATAGAGCGTATCGTAGAACAGAACACCACTTTCGCGGATCGGCGTGTTCTTGGAAATGAGCGCGACCTCTCCCAGGTGAGCAGCGCCCTCGTCCGTATCGATGATACTTGCAAGCGTTGCCTTGCCCACGCGGGCGTCGTAGTCCACCACGCGGCCGCCCTCGAACTTAATCCAAAAATCGTCGACCTTATTGCCGTGGTGGATGAGCGGCATGGCCGAGTACACGATACCGTCGGCGCGCATGCGATCGGGCGAAGTGAAGACTTCCTCGGTGGGAATGTTGGGGAAGAAGGGGTGCCCATCGGGCGTCTTGCCCTTGCCGCCGGCCCACTCGTGACCCTTCGTCATGCCAATCATCAGATCGGTTCCATTTGCCGCGGTGTAATGCAGGCAGTCGAAACGATTGTCGTTCAGGAAACGCAGGTTCTTTTCGAATGCGGCGTCGTGGAGCTCCCAGTCGCTCTCTGGGTCCTGGCCATCGGCGCGAGCGGTGTGCAGAATCGCATTCCACAGCTTATAGATTGCAACCTCATCGGCGTCTCCCGGGAACACCTCGCGCGCCCAAGCCACGACCGGAGCGCCGGCGATGCACCACGGATTGATGTTGTAATCCAGTCCACGGCGGAAAACTTTGCACTGCGTGTTCTTTGCCTTAGAAGCTGCAGCGGGCTTAGCGGGATCGATGCCCTTAAGGGCGGCGGGGTCCGCACCCTCGATAAAGATAAAGCAGGCACCGTCCTGGGCCAGGGAATCCAGCTGCAGGCGCTTCCACTCGGGCGTCTGCTCAAAATAGCTTTTCTCGACATGCTCGTACGTGAGCCTCGTCACGGCATCATCGGCCCAGATGACCGTCACGTGGCCGGCGCCGGCAGCATAGGCCTCCGCGACCACCACGCGCGCAAACGGCGCGCACTCAACCGGAGACTGAACGACGACTTCCTGGCCGGGCTTAACGTTTACGCCCTTGCGGACAACCAGGCGCGCATAGTTTTTAATCTTGGGCTCCAGGGACTTCATACCCTCCAGGGCCTCTTCGACCGTCAGGGCAGCTCGAATCATGTGCCACTCCATCTATCTATAGAACAGTAAAAGGGCGCGCCGCAAAAACGACGCGCCTTATATCTTAGCGATAAGTATGTATGCAAACGCTACTTCTTCTTGGAGTCCTTCTTGTCCGCCTCGGCAGCCGCGCGCTCAATAAGAGCGTTGAGCTTGTTCTCGGACATGCCCTCGGCCTGCGCGCGGTACATGTTGCGCAAGGGACGAATACGAGCGAAGTCATAGATAAAGTCGCCCAAAATGATGACGTAGGACAAAACGATGCCGACCATCTGGACAGGGCTGGACACCATGCCTGCGGGAGCGAAGTACAGCGAGGCCCAAATTGCCACGACGAGCACCATGCCAATGGCGAGCACAATCCACCAGATGCGACGGCGCTTGGTGTAGTCCTCGTCCTGCTTGAGGAGGATATTCGACGCCGTATAGATGCGGTCCTCCTTGGCGCGCTGCTTGGCCTTGCGGGCGCGCTTCTCCTCTTTAGAGAGGCCCTCGAGGTTCTCGCCCTTCTCGAGCTCTTTGCGGCGTGCCTTAGACGAAGCCGGCACGACGCGAACGGAGCTCGCTGCTTGGCGGGCGGGCTTAGCAGATGCGGCAGACTTGCGCGCAACCCCGGTAACTTCGTGGGATTGCGTGCGCTTGTTCGTGGCGCTACGGGTACTCACTTATGCGTTCTCCTTCATGCTTGTGAACTGGGAGCCCGTGATGATCTGGAAGGCCTCGCGATAGCGCTCGGACGTGCCATCGATGACCTCGGCGGGCAGGTGCGGGGTCTCCCCCGTCATATCCCAGTTGGCCTTGAGCCAATTGCGGACGAATTGCTTGTCGTAGCTAGGCTGGATCTTGCCCTCCTCGTAGCTGGCAGCAGGCCAGAAACGGCTGGAGTCGGGCGTGAGGCACTCGTCGATCAGCGTGACCTTGCCATCAATAACACCAAACTCGAACTTGGTGTCGGCAATGATGATGCCACGGGTCGCGGCGTACTCGGCGGCAGCCTTGTAGATCTTGAGGGAAAGGTCACGAATCTGCGTGGCGATGTCCTCGCCCACGATCTCGCAGCAACGCTCAAACGAGATGTTCTCGTCGTGGTCGCCGATCTCGGCCTTCGTGGACGGCGTGAACAGCGGCTCAGGAAGCTTGGAAGCCTCGGTCAGGCCCTCAGGCAGCTGGATGCCGCAGACGGTGCCGTTCTCGTCGTAGGTCTTCTTGCCCGAACCGGTCAGATAGCCGCGGACGATGCACTCGATAGGAATCGTCTGGGCCTTCTTAACCAGCATGGCGCGGCCAGCGAGGTAGTCACGATACTCAGCAAACTCCTCGGGGAAATCCGCCGGGTCGATGGAAACGAGATGGTTGGGGACGATGTCGGCAAACTTATCGAACCAGAATGCCGAGATGCGATTGAGTACCTCTCCCTTAAACGGAATCTCGTCGGGAAGAATGAAGTCAAACGCAGAAATGCGGTCGGTGGCGACCATCAGCAGGTTTTCACCGGCATCGTAAATATCACGAACCTTGCCACGGGAATCCGGACGACGCTCCATCGTTGTCACGTGAGTCACTCCTTACCTAAATACGACAGAAATGCGGGTTCTTTCCCGCATGTTTTCGCAAACTCGGAGCGGCAGGGACGCGGCCCCTCCTTCACCGAATAGCGAAAAGCTAGTGTTCCATTGTAGTAGATGCCGCGTCTGCCGTGTGCTCGCGGGGCAGATGAATTGTAAATGTCGTACCCTTTCCAAGCTCCGACTCCACGGATATGTAGCCATGGTGACGCTCGACGATCTGCTTGGTCACGGCGAGGCCAACGCCCAGGCCGCCGGCTTCGCGGGCGCGGCTGGCATCGGCGCGCCAAAATCGTCCGAAGATACGCGACAGATCGTCCTTGGCAATACCGATACCTGTATCCGAAACGGCAATGCTGACGTGCTTGCGGTCACTGAGCACCGACACCACGACCCAACCGCCCTCGGGGGTGTAGCGCATGGCGTTGCTCATGAGGTTGATAACACATTGCGTGATCATGTCGGGATCGGCCTCGACGACATCGTCGTGCCCTTGGGTTTCATCTGCAAAGCGAAGACGAAGGTCACGGTCGGCAAACAGACGCTCCTGGCCGTTCACAATCGATCGCACGAACGGAACCATGTCCACCGGTTCTAGATTGAGCGGAGCCGTGCTGTTTTCCATACGCGATAGGTCGAGCATCTGCTGCACCAGACGAGCCAAGCGACGCGTCTCGGAAGCAACGGTCTCCAAATGCTCATCGTCGGTGGGATACACGCCATCCTGCATGGCCTCGACCGTTGCGAGCATGGCCATAAGCGGCGTGCGAAGCTCGTGTGCAACGTCTGAGGTCAGGCGCTTCTCGTGTTTCATATCCTTCTCGAGAGAAGTGGCCATCTCATCGAAGGTCTCACCCAGCTGATCGATCTCGTCATCACCGCGCAGTCCCGTGCGAGCCGACAGGTCGCCGTCACGGATTTGCTTTGCGGTACTGGTGATGCGATGAATCGGCTTGGTGAGCATGCGCGACACGAGCGATCCGATAACGACCGAAATGCAAATTGCAACAACCGCGGCGAGGGCCATGGCGTTAAAGGTCTTCTCCCTAAACGCAGAGTCCGCCTTGGTGAGCAGAGCGTCGGAGCCGATGGCCCACAGCTTTACCTGTCCGACATGCTCGCCGGAAGACGTTACAATCTCGACGTTAGCAACGCTATCGGAGTCGGTTGGAGCAGACGAGACCGGACTATGCGATGCCCTCTTGCCGCTCGTGTCGTCGGTCGTAGCCTGGTTTTCGCGTACATCGGCGGTGGCGCTTGCCGAGGGCCAGGAATCGTCATAAACGATCACACCCTTTTTATTGACGACCTGCATGCCCAGATCGTCGGAAACCAAACTCGACGTTGCGACCGTGCGCAGTTCTCCCGCGGTCCAAGAGCCGTTTTCCTCATATGAGGTCGCCAACTTCTCGGCAGCGGAATTTGCGATTTCGACGATATTGGAGCGTGTGTAATCCGAAAAGACCGTGCCCCACACAACAGAGACAACGCCCACCAGCACCAATACCGTCATGAGCGATGTCAGAGCAAAAGCAAGTGCCATGCGCGAGGGATAGCTCATCGTTGGCCGTGAATCGGAACGAGGCGTGTTCCAACTAGCCTTGGAACCCGCCTCGCTCTCCTGCTTGTGCTTTTGTCCGATTTCAAAGCGCGCAGGTGTCATATGTGATTTCCCTATTTCTCGTCCGACTTATCGGTCTTGGCCGGAGCCTCGAAGCGATAGCCGACACCATGGACGGTGTAGAGCCACTTGGGCTTCTTGGGATCATCGCCCAGCTTGGCGCGAAGATTCTTCACGTGGCTATCGATGGTGCGCTCATAGCCCTCAAAGTCATACCCGAGCACTTTCTCGACCAGCTCCATGCGGTTATACACACGGCCGGGATGGCGGGCAAGCGTGGTGAGCAGCTTGAACTCGGAAGCCGTCAGATCGACTTCCTTGCCCTCGACCAAGATCTTGTGGCCCGAGATATCGATGACCAGATCGCCGAAGTCGAGTACCTCGACGGCGGGCTCGTCGGCCTGATGGGCACGGCGGAACAGAGCGCGAACGCGGGCGACGAGCTCGCGCGGCGAGAACGGCTTAATCAGATAGTCGTCGGCGCCGAGCTCAAGACCGATAATACGGTCCTCGATCTCGCCCTTAGCCGTCAGCATGATGATGGGGACATCCGAGGTATCGCGAATGGTGCGGCAAACGCGCTCGCCGGGGATCTTGGGGAGCATAAGGTCGAGCACGACCAGGTCGAACTGATGCTTCTCGAACTCCTCGATCGCGGACTGGCCATCGCCGACGCCCACAACCCAGTAGCCTTCGCGCTCGAGATAGGCAGCGACGGCGTCACGGATTGCCTTCTCATCCTCGACCAGCAGAATCTTTTTTGCATCTGAAGCCATAACACGGCCCCCCTGTCTCAATTAGCTAAGAACAAGCCCATTTTAACGCACCTGAGCCCGCCAGATGCCGCTATGACGCGGCAGCTCGGCGGGCGGTACTCACAATTACAACGCGTTTATTCCCCTGTTGGCGCCTTTTTAACCCCTCTAAGCTTAAAGAGAGAATAGGCGTGCAGTGACCGTCTCTGGTATACCCTGGCTGTTGCGCACCGTGGCGTACGTAAGGAATGAGTCCGATTTTCCCGCCGTAGCTGGATAATCGCCATACTCCAAAGCGCGGTCGGGCGACAGCAGCGAGCCATAGGTCTTGGCAGAGGTGTCGATCAGGAAATGCGACGCCTGTACCTTAACAAGGTATTTATTCTTCTTGCCAGCCGCACATGCGAGCGGCTCGCGTGACAGGAAGAGGTACGGCCCTCCCTCATTACCGATATACGTGCCCATATTGCCCAGGCTGCCCACGCCACTATAGGCCGCCTCGATAGAAAACACGAAGGTATCGCCCATATATACGGCCTCGAAAGGCGAAACTGACGAAGGAAGGACCAACTGGGCACGCTTGGTGTTGTTGCCGTCGGTCAGATCGATTGCCGTTATGCCGTAGTAGACGCCCTCGTCGTTGCGGACACGCGGCGAGATGGTCAAAATGCCGTCGCTCGCGCGCGGGGCCGATGCAAAGCGGCCCGTCGATTTCCAAATTGTCTCGGCCTTGGATTCATCAAGCGAGCGACGATAGCAAAACGAATCGCTACTCGTTTTATTGCCACCTGCCGAGGGCATTTTATACCAGATGACTGATGACCCGAACGCCGTAAACAGGGGCGGATCATAGTCCTTGCCACCTCGATCGAGCTCAACCACGTCGCCAGAGAGCGAAGCGCCCGACAGATTTTGACCGTAGAGCTTCCACGATGAATTGGCAAAGTTCATCTCAACCCACGCGAATACGCTGTCGCCGGCACGGACATCGTAGAATGCATATCCCGTGCCCTCGATAGGATCCTCGATTAATGTGGTAAGCGAGCCATCGCCCAGGTTGAGCACACCGAGTGTGTTGGCGTGCAGTGCCGATGCGGGCGCCATCATCGCCGCGGCGAAATCGCCGTCGCAGTAGTACAGCAGCGTACCCAGAGGCAGCGTCCATGACGCCGCCGGCTCAAGATCGATGTCGACTGCCTCGTACTCATCCGTAATCGAGATGATTTTGGAATCATCCTTGATAACCTGCGGCTCGCCGGCGGCATCATCGCTGGTGCCCGTTTTTTTCGAGCATCCGGCAAGCACCGTGGCAGCGCCCGCGGCAGCCCCACCGAGTACAAAGCCGCGACGCGATATTCCGTTCTTGATGTGATCGGCGATACCCATTAGGCGATCTCGGTGCGAGCGGCCTCGATAGCGCGTGTAAGCTGGTCGGCGCAGGAGGTCTTTTTCATACCGCAGGTATTACCGGCGAGAACCTCGATTACGCGATCGGCAGGAGCGCCCTCGACCAGCTTGGAGATTGCCTTGAGATTGCCGTCGCAGCCACCGGTAAACTCAACGCCTATCACCTTGTTGCCGTCATCGGAAAGGTCAAGGTGAATATTGCGAGCACACACGCCCTGAGGCTTGTAATCAAACGAAATCATGCGATCCCCTCTCAGAATGTTATTCGAGACGACTATTATCCCCGTCTTTCCCTAAATGCAACGAGGCGCTTTGCCGGCAACACACATTACCAGCAAAGCGCCCTAAAAAGCTAACGTTATGCCCGAACCTACTCGAAGCTCAGCTGCTCCAGACGATCAAAGACCGTGTCGATACGGGTGAGGAAGTCCCACGGATCAAAGATCTCGTCGAGCTTCTCCTGGCTGACGGTGCAGCGCGGGTCGGCCTCGAGACGCTCCTTAAAGGTGGGGCCGGAGACACAATCCTGTACCTCGTGCCAGGTTGCCATGGCGTTCTCCTGCACAATGGCGTACGCGTCCTCGCGGGTGATGCCCGTGTCGACGAGGGCGAGCAGCACCTTGGAGGAGAAGATGAGGCCGCGGGTCTTATTGAGGTTGGCCATCATGCGGGCAGGGTACAGCTGCAGGCCGTCGATAACGCGGATGAGGCACTGGAACATGTGGTCGAGTGCGATGAAGCTATCGGCCTGGGCGACACGCTCGGCAGAGGAGTGCGAAATGTCACGCTCGTGCCACAGGGCGACGTTATCGAAGGCGACCTGGGCGTTGGACTTCACGACGCGCGACAGACCGCAGACCTTCTCCATGGTGATGGGATTGCGCTTGTGCGGCATGGCGGAGCTGCCCTTTTGGCCCTTACGGAACGGCTCCTCGGCCTCGAGCGTATCAGTCTTCTGCAGATTGCGGACCTCGGTCGCGATGCGCTCGCAGGTGGCTGCGGTGGTGGCGAGAACGCCGGCGAGATAGGCGTGATGGTCGCGGCTGATAACCTGCGTGGACAGCGGGTCGTGAACCAGGCCCAGGTGCTCGCAGACGTACTCCTCGACAAACGGCTCGATGGAGCTGTACGTGCCGACAGCGCCCGAGATGGCACCGAAGGCAACATTCTTGCGGGCGTCCTCAAGACGATCCAGATCGCGCTTGAGCTCCCAGGCCCAAGAGCCAAACTTCATGCCGAAGGTCATCGGCTCGGCGTGGATGCCATGAGTGCGGCCGGCACAGAGCGTGTTGCGCTCCTCAAAGGCGCGACGCTTGCAAATCTCGCCGAGCTTCTTGACGTCCTCGATGATCAGGTCGCAGGCCTGGGTGAGCTGGTAGCACAGGGCCGTGTCGCCCAGATCGGAGCTGGTCATGCCATAGTGAACCCAGCGGCTGGGCTTGGGGTCGCCCTCGGGAACATCGGCATCGATGTATTCCTTCATGTTGGTCAGGAAGGCAATGACGTCGTGGCGCGTGACTTCCTCGATCTCATCGACCTTCGCCTTCTCAAAGTTGGCATGGTCGCGGATCCACTGGGCCTCGTCTTTGGAAATACCGATCTTGCCGAGCTCCGCCTGGGCCTCGCAGGCCAGAACCTCGATTTCCTGCCAAATGGCGTACTTGTTCTCGAGGGAGAAGATGTGTCCCATCTCCGGGCGGGTATAGCGATCGATCATAGCGGCTCCTTTTTGGTTATTGGCACGTTGGTCGTAACCCAACCATTGTACCGTGCGCAGGTGCAAGTATGGGCAGTAGGCATTAACCTAACATTTTGGAATTGGAGCGACCATGAGGACGTCTGCGTATTTGCTTCGCAAATCCGCACCGGCTGCGGCCGCCTATCGGCGACCTTGCCTGCTCGCTATAAACGCTTCGCGTTTATTTAACGCTCGCACCCTGTCGGGTTCGAGTCCCGGCACTTTATTGAAAAAGGCACGGTAACGAAACGTTACCGTGCCTGAAATTCGAATGGAGCGGGCAACGGGACTCGAACCCGCGAGTGTCAGCTTGGGAAGCTGATGCCTTACCACTTGGCGATGCCCGCATATGTGGGGGATAGTATAACGCGGTTGTCTTGTTCGATACAAGGGTGGCGATGCTTGTTTTAGCTGTGGAGATTCGTTTGAAAATCGCGTCAATTGTGGAGACGAGGACCTTTGACTTCCTGTTCTCCTTATCTTCTACCTGCGCTTTTGCTTGATTGTTGTATTTGAGCTCAATTTGTCAGGAATTGGGCAAGCTTTTGGTCAGGCTCCGGTACTTACCCGCATGAACCTCGGGGGTAGCCTCATCCTACGCGTCGCAGCCTCCCCGTGCGGCGCACGAGGGATAAGGAGCAGCCATGTCCAACGCACCCACGCACTCTGTCCACAGCGCAATCGCAACAGGTCCGCTGCTCCTGCTCCTCTTCCTGCTTTTCGGCTGCCTGGCACCGGGAGCCGCATTTGCCGTCGATGGCTACGACCAGCTCGGCTTCCGCACTATTAGCGATGATTGTGGGCCCTTCTTCATCGGCAAGTATGAAGCTCAAGACGCCTCGATTGCCTACTGCATGAACCAGGAGCGCCCCGGCCCCACCAAGCCGGGCGGCCCATGGCTCAACTTTGATCAAGGCTGGGTGTGGCTCGACGACGAGTTCGCGGCAATCGTTTGTCACGGATATCCTACCGCCACGTCGTTTGGCGGCTACCATCTTTCACCCGATCGCGCCCGCGCCGCAACCCAGCTTGCCGTATGGATGCTCAACGGCACTACCCATGTCGACGGCACCTACTCCTACACGACCGCTCAGGGTAAAACCAAGAGCGGACACTTTACCGCCGACAATGAAGTCGTGGCGGCTGCGCGGTGGCTCCACGACAGCGCAAAATCAGGAAGCATCAAAGCCGCTCCGCACCGTGCGCGACGCTATCTAGGGGCCGTATCGGGCGGCAGCAAACGTCAAGACATGCTCTATGTACTGCCGGCGGTCTCTGTTTCCTTCCAAAAGCAGTCTGCTAACACCGTTATTACCAGCGGAAACAATACCTATCAGTTTACCGGGGCAACATTCGATATTTTTGAGAGCGCCAGCGGCGCGCGTGTCGGCACCATCAAGATGGACAGCAACGGTCGAGCGCAAGCAACACTTCTGCCCAACACGACATACTACCTAGTTGAAACGAAGGCGCCGGCCGGCTATGTCCCCCGTCGTGATCGCATCGCCTTTACCACGGGGAATGACGGCGGGCGGGTCGCCATTGATGAACAGCCCGGCACCATCAACCTGCGTATCGTAAAACTCGATGCCGCGACGAATGCCGGCCCCCAGGTGGGATCTTCACTCGCAGGAGCAGAGTTCACGTGTGTGTCGCAATCAGCCCCTGGATGGGCACAAATCCTCACGACCGACGAAAGCGGTCGGGCCGCCCTCGCCGATGTCCCCTTAGGAACCTTTACCATCTACGAATCAAAAGCCCCCGAGGGCTACCTGCCATCCAACGACAGCTGGACCTATACCGTTGGAGCCGACCAGCTCGGCGATTCAGGCGTGGTCGAGATCGAATCTCGCGTTTCCGATATCCCCATTGCGTTTGACCTTGAGATTTCCAAATTCAAGGATTACGGCAATAGCGACCAATCCGGCCTGGAGCAGCCGGCGGGTGGTGTTGTCTTTGAGGTTGTCAGCAACAGCTCTCAGCAGGTTGTTGGCACACTGACCACAAACATCTATGGCTTTGCCTCCACCAAAGACCAGCCCGAAGCATGGTTCGGCACAGGTAAGCGACCCGCCGGTGTCCACGGAGCCGTCCCATACGACCGTGCCGGCTACACGGTTCGCGAGGTTCCGGAAACCGTCCCCGAGGGTTTTAAACGTGCAGGGGAATGGACCGTCGGGGCCAATCAGATTTCCAACGGCGCCGAGCTTCAATATATCGTGGATAACCACGCTCTGTCGACGCACCTCCAGATTGTAAAACGCGACGCCCAAACAGGCGCTTCTGTTCCACTAGCCGGATTCACCTTCCAACTACTCGACAGCAATCACGAATCTGTCTCACAAACTTGCTGGTATCCAACACATAACGTAATGGACACCTTTACGACTGACGCGACCGGGACCGTCACACTGCCCGAATCGCTCGTGCCGGGCACCTATTATGTACGCGAAACCTCGGCCAAAGAGCCCTATCTTGTCGGCGAGGAGATCGAGGTAAACATACCCGCCGACATGAACCTAACGCCCGTTGCAATCGCCTCGTATTATGACCACGCCGCGACCGGAAACATCAGGATCGTTAAAACCGATGCCATAGACGGCAGCAGCCTCGCGGGCGCCGTCTTTGAGATCCGTGCCTCGGGTGATATCGTGCGCCCCGACGGTAGCATTGCCGCGCTCGACGGTGAGACTGTCGCTACCATCACGACGGATGAAACTGGAGAAGCACGCGCGGACAACCTCCCGCTGGGACTTGGCACCGCACGCTACGAGGTTGTCGAGACTCAAGCGCCGGCAGGCTTCTTGCTTGATCGGACAACCCATATTGTCGACCTTACTTATGCCGACCAGAAAACACCCGTTGTAGAAGCACGGCTTAACGTATCCGACGATTACACCAAGGTTGATATCTCCAAGGTCGATGCAAGCGGTGAGCAGGAAGTGGAAGGCGCACAACTCACCTTATATGGTCCCGATAAAACCGAAATAGACTCCTGGACCTCATCCGACAAGCCACACCGCGTCGAACATCTTGCACCCGGCACCTACTCGTTGCGCGAAATGATGTCTCCGCGGACCTATGACCTTGCCGAGGAAATAACGTTTGAAATAAAGGATACGGGAGAAGTCCAATCCGTCGCGATGAAGGATGCGCCCATCGAGATCAAGGGACAGGTCGACAAGCGTCAGGAACTTGTCCAACCTATCGAAAAGGGCCTGTTGGCTAACGGCGATGGTAAAAATCGCGCCGCGACGCAAACTAATACGGATGGACTTTTCTCCTATACCATCGACGCTCGAAACGATTCCGCTACTTGGGTTGATGAGTTTACGATTACCGATGATCTTGAGTGCGCCAAAGACGGCACGGCGAGATTCATCTCAATCGAAACCCCCGTCGCCATCGGCGACCTCAACGGTCTGTGCAACGTATGGTATCGCACGACGCCGTTGGACTCGACAGACGTCGATGAGCCGGCAAACGCGACACTTGACGATGGGCACGAAAATCCTTGGCTTGAGTCCGACGAAGTAAAAGAGAGCCTTGGTGAGGACTGTCGCCTCGTCGATTACGACGGCTGGCGCCTCTGGAAGGCGGATGTCTCGACCACGGAATCCACCACACTCGAGGCGGAAGAGCTCGACCTTGCATCCAATACCGTCGTAACGGGCATTCGAATTGAATACGGTGCGGTAGCCGCCGACTTTACGACTCGAAGCGATGCGGATTCTTGGACCCGCGATGATCTCAAAGATGAGCACGACGATCTTGACGATGCCAAAGCAATCCTTGGCACAGACGCTCGGGGCGCAATCGTGCACATGCAGGCGACGTCGGCTTATACGCCCCAAACCGCACTCACCAACAGCGCACACGTCGATCTTTGCCGCAACGGCGGCGGCGATAAACTTGAGTCACATGACGATGACCGTGTCATTCAACGCTGTACCCTACCGCAGGACCTACCGGCAACAGGATCAGCTCCCATCGCCGCTTGCATCACCGCGCTCCTGACCTCGGGTGCCGCAGCCCTATGGTTCGCTCGCCTTAGGTCGATCCCAAAGAAGCGCTAGCGCGATGAAAAAGCGGGCGGGCCAGTCCCCTGGCTCGCCCGCTTTCAATCATGTAAATCGCCGTATCTACTCTGCAGACGAAGATCCACCATCAACGATTGCCTGCTCGGACTCAGGAATCCCATCGGCACCCGTACTCTGTTCTTGCTCCACCTCTTCGCTGATTGCGGAGGCGGGGGTCGAGCCCTTTGCACCCACGATGTAGGCAGCCCCAAATCCTAACGCAATGGCAATCAAGGTCAAAATCACGTAGACAGGCCAATGGCGCTTAATATACGAAAACACGTTGACTCCTTAGAGCTCCGTCTACGAACGGCGGATAACCTCGGTCACGACCTCGGATACCGTGGCAATGTTCGTCGGGTTGACATTGTGGGGCAGGTCGTCCTCGGTACGAGCGCAAGCCAGACGCGTGCCGTCCACGCCGGCGATGGTGAGGGCTCGGCGGCTCGCCTCGAGCGCGGCATAGGCATCGGTCTTGGCATAGGGCATCTCGAGCGCGCCACAATCGACATGGAACGACTTGCACACCTTGCTGACCAGGTTCATGATGCGGCGATCGCCCTTGAGCAGCTGCTGTTCGCCCTCGACCGTCACCACCGAAAGCCTACCGGCGCCGACGGATTCAAGATTGATGAAGAATACGCCGCGGAGCTTATCGCGATGCGAAGCCAAGAAGGCCTTCATGCCGGCGCCATCACAATCCGAGGCGCCCGTTGCCACAAACCAGATATCGTGACCGAGCAGCTCATCATCGCCCATAGAGACGACAGCTGAGAGCATATCTTCGGAAGAAGCGCCATCGGAAGACGTAGCGCCACCCTTCCAGCCATCGTTATCGTCCTCGAAGTTATCCCACGAACCGATACCGCGACCGGACTTCTTGGCATCGTAATCGTCTTCGACGCCCAGCCAGTCACTCATGCTGTCCTGCTCGTTTTTCTTTTTACGACCGAACAGGCCACCCAGGCCGCGCTTACGAGACTTGGGTGCCGCCGGGGCGGGAGCCGAAATGGTCTCGATCGGCTGCGCGCCCGACGCAACGGGCACAGGAGGCGCAACGGGTGCCGATGTGGGTTCGGGACCTTGGGCGGTAGCAAAGGGGTCGTTGACCTGGGCAGAGGGATCGGGAAGGTCGAACAGCGACGTGCGAGACGCAACGTTTGCCTGCTTCATAGACGGCAGCGACGGATCGGGGACCGAAGCCAGCGGAGACGAGGAAGGTGCAGGCGACGGTGCCGACGACGGATCGGGAACATTCATCTGCGGACGCGGCGATGCTTGGGAGGAAATCTGGGCCATAAGGGAATCGACCGTTTCGTCCTGGGTGGGAGCGACATTGGCAACCGTGGCACCGGAACCACTCGGGGTCGGCATGGTGAAAATCTGCGTGGAGTAAGGCCTCGACTCATCCGTTTCGAGAGTCTCGGAAACCGCAGGCACTTCCTCCTGCTCGGCCTCGGTCGAATCAGCTTGCTCGGCTGCCGCGTATTGCTCTTCGCCAGAGTTGGCCTCGACGGGCTCGTCCTCGGCGGCATCTTGGATTTCGGCAGCATCAATGGGCTCGTCATCGTCTGCCGCGTCGCCCTGCTCATCGGAAACAGGAAGGGGCTCGGCAATTGCGGTGCCTTGCTTTTCAAACGTTATCGTGGAATCGAACTGCGCGGCATCAAACGACATGGTGCTATCGACGTGCTGCTGAGCCTCGAAAGACGTTGTTGCCTCAACAACATCCGCTGACGTCGGTTGCTGGGACTCAAAGGACGTCGTAGCTTCGGCAGCGTCGACGGGCCCGGACTGCATAGCCTCGTTCTGCTCGAACTCTTGCGCCGCGCGCTCACGTGCCGCCTCGGCTGCCTGCTGCTGAGCGATAGCCTCCTGCTCGGCAGCCTCGCGTGCGGCAGCGCGCTTCTCCTCGAAATCGTCGACAAATTTCCTGCCCTTTGCAAGCGCACCCTTAAAGAAGCTGGAAGCGCTGGCGCCAATCGAAGAGAACGCGGATGCAATATCGGCATGGGGCGTTGCCGCGGGAATCTCGGCAGAGAAATCAGTATCGCTCTCGTAAGACACGCGCCTCGGCTGTTCAACGTAATCGTCGTCAGACTCGTCCGCAACGTCTTGCGCCGGCGCGGCGGGAGCCAAAATGTCCAGTCCTGCCGCGGGATCGATCGCGGACACCGCCTCGGGCTCGGCAACGGCAGCGGTAACCGCGGCAGACTCATCATCCGCAGTGACAACGGGCGCAGGCTCGGGCTCAAACGTCGGCTCCTCGCCCTCCTCGTAATCGAGCGTGCAGGACTCGGGAAGCATTCCGAGTGCACGGATGGCATCCGAACCAAAGCGAATGTTGCCGGCGGCGTTGCGATAGAGCTTGGGCTCGGGCTCGGCCGCGGCAGGCTCCTCCGCCGGCTCAGCAGCGGGAACCTCGTCATTGAACTCTTCGGCCTGGACAGCCTGATTCTGATCCTCGGGCACGATGGCGCCAATCAGCGTCTCGTCGGCAGACGCACCCTCAAAGCCCTCAATCTGCTCGTCAAAAGCCTCGCCCTGTTCGGGCTCGGTTTGAGCGTCGGGAGCAATCGGCTGACCGAACTCGTCCTCGGCGTAGGTAGGCTCTTCGTACTCGATGGTGTTGCCGTAGTCGTTTTGCTGCTGGGCCGCGGCATACTCCGCCGCCGCGCGCGCCATTTCCTCGGCACGACGTTTCTGCTCCCCAAAATAGGTATCGAACGGAACATCGTCGGGAAACTCGTTCTCGCCCTGGAAGGGAGCAACGTTGTCCATAACGCCGAGCATAGCGGCGACAGAAGACTTGTTGCACACCGCGCCGGACGTATAGGGAAGAACGTGGCGGTTAGAGATGATGTTTGCCGCGTTGGCAAGTGCAACGAGGGAAGCGAGGATCGCGACAATCCACAGCAGAACCTTGAGCGCGCCGGGGAGCGGCAGGATACGCAGGATGGCAACGGCAGCAGGGGCAATCGTGGCAACGGGCAACAGCTTGGCGATGAGCGCACGATACGAAGCATAGGGCTCGCGGGCGAGCAGCTCAGCACGGGGAGAGTCGTAGTGTGCGACAACGACCACCGGGCGGTTGCGCGGAGACGCGAGCGGGCCCGAGGCCTTGTGGTAGGCGATGACATTTTGGCTCACGCCCGTCTTGCCCAGGCGCGAAACCACGGGGTGGCCCGTGCGCTCGAGCACGTAAAGAACGGCGCCGACAATGGCCAGCAAGGTGCCGACCAAGCCGATACCGCCGCCGATGCCCATCAGCAGGGCGCCGGCAAACGCAAGAATACCGGTAACGGCAAATGCCAATCTACTGGGCGCCGGGGCATTGAACTCCTGAACCTCGGGGTCAAAGCCGTGGTTGCGGAAGATCTGAGCGATATCCTCGGCAGCCAAGCGCTCTTCTTCGCTGCATGCCGGCGTAATGCCGGTGTTCTGCAGCAGGTGGTTAATATAGTTCTGGGTGTTCGCCATGTGCGCTCCACATCCATAATCCGACAAATAGGCCCAATGCATGCACATTAGAACCGTATATAGTCGAAAGTATACCCCGAGCGAGCGCAAACGACCGAATTCGGGCCATCTTAACGCCTCGAGCGGACAAGGATATAGCCTAATCTCCATATCGGACTAAAATCATGGCAGCAAACCACCTTCTCATGCGAGGACTCTATGACGGCAAGCGACGCGACCGCGACAATTAAAAAGGGGAATTCGGAGCCCGGTTTCGATAAAACGGCTCAGCGCATCCTCAATCTTTTCTTTGTGCTCAACAGCTCCCCCGAACCGCTGACGACCGAGCAGATCGTCTTGGATTCCGACCTGGGATATGGCTCGGGCAATATCGACTCGGATAAGCGCAAGTTTCGGCGCGATCGTGACAAACTGCTCGAGCGTGGCATCTTAATCAAGGAGGTTCGCCCCGCCGGTGCGCAGGAGACCGAGGAAAGCTCGTGGACAATCGACCGCGAGCACACGTTTGCTGCAGGCGGCCTCATCACCGCAGACGATGCCGATATCCTGCTCAACGCCATCGACCAGACGCTAGCGGCCGGCTCATCCACTTTTGCCGCACCGCTTGCCGATATTCGCTCCAAGATTGCCTACCTCACCGGTGGGACGACGGTGGACGAAACACCGATTCGCCGCTCTCCCACCGTCGATGCGGCATGGAGCGCCTTTGCCGAGCGATGCGCGCTGCGATTTTTATATCAGAACGGACGCGGCGAGCAGAAAGAACGTACCGTCTGTGTCTACGGCATGTTCGAACGCGAGGGCGTGGCGTACTTCTGCGGCCTCGACAATGTCACCGACGACATCAGGACATTCCGCTGCGACCGTATCGTTCGCGCTTGGCGTCCTTCGAAGGCCTACGCCATCCCTGCGGACTTCAATCTCAACGACTATCTGTTCTTTGAATTCGATTTCGCCGACCGACCGCCCGTTGCAGCCACGTTCTCGTTCGCCCCTCAGACGCAGATCGATATGATCAACGGCCTCACGCGCGGGCGAGGTGAGCTCGCACACACCGATGCGGGATGGACCTGGACCGTTGACGTGCGTGACCTTGAAGCCGCCGCCTCATTTTGCATGGCCCACGCCATGGACGACATGAGGCCCATGGCCCCCAAATCGCTCAAGCAGGCGTGGAACCACCTCATAGAAAGGACGGTGCACGAGCATGCCCGTGCGTAAACTCACCAGCGAGCAGAGACTCTCGCGCGCCATCGACATCATGGAGGCCCTCTACGCCGCCGGCGATGGCGGCATGACACGAACCGAGATTTGCAGCCGCTTTGACATCACGGGGGCGTCGCTCGACGAGATTCTCGAGATCGTCTCGACGCTCGCGGACCGAGAATCGGGCGCGCGCATCATCTGCGAATGCCGCGGCGAGCGCGTGGCCCTCACTGGTGACGCCGGGCGCGTGCTACCGTTGCGCCTGAGTGCCGCCGAGGGCGCCGTGCTCAACCATGAACTTGAATCGTTGGGGATCGAGCCGCAGACGGCAGCTCGGATTCGACATGCCCTTCTGCCCGAAGAGCTCGGCTATAACCAGCGCGTCTTTGACACCGTCAACCACGGGTCGCACTGGCAGCAGCTGAGCTGCGCCATTCAGGACGGTGTTCGTTGCCGCATCTCGTATCGCTCGATGGACGATGCGCGGCCACGCGAGCGTCTGGTCGACCCCTTGCGCATTACGGCAAACGGCGACCAAACATACCTGATTGCCTGGGACATCGCGATCGATGAGCAGCGCACCTATCGCATGGATAAAATCGAGGGACTCACCTTGACGGAAGACTCCGTCGTGTCTCACGCACCGGGCGTCGCATCCCTCCACGATTCCCTTGCCCGGACGCAGCGCAGCGCAAAGCTCTTGATGCCATTCGATATGGCGGAGCATCTGGAGTGGGCCGGCATCACCCTAATCGAGCGCGGCGGGGCAGACATGGCAACGGTAACTGTGCATTACGGCTCCGAGCGTTGGCTACTGAGCCAGGTAATCGCAGCGGGCGGAGCCATCCGCATCTTGGATGACCCCGCCCTGTCAAAGCG
>CAJLOU010000031.1 GCA_905208345.1 uncultured Collinsella sp. | reverse complement strand
CTGAAAACCACCGCAAAGGGGCACCTTTGTGGTGGTCGCGTTCTCTACTCTTTTGCCGAGCCCGTGCTTCCCGATTCGGCGGTCCAGGGCATCTCATCCTCGAATAGCCATGTACGAGCAGATCCACCATCGCGTGCAGTCTGCGGGTCGGGCAGGCAGGTCTGGTCGTACGCGTCCATCACGCAACGATCCAAAAAATCGATCACCTGCTGCTGGTCGCCTTCAAGAATGTAGGTCACGCCGCCATCTTGGATATAGACGCCGTCCCCACCTCCGGCTTTTGCGTATTCCGGATTGTAGTTAACGGTGCGCATCAGTTTGCCATCAGATGAATACAACTTCAGCGTTGTATAGTAGCCACCGTTCACAGAACCACGTCGGCGCTCATAGGCATCCCAACCGTCCCAGCGTTTGAACGAACGCCCGTTTAGCAAGTCCAGCGCCTGTCGGGACAACTTCTCGTCCTTGGTATAGCGAGACGAGCCAAGTTCAATCATGGGGTAGTTGCTTATGCTTAGAATGCCCGGCGTTTCCTCGATATCGAGCGTTATCTCATCGGGCTTTGTAACGTCCGAAATCATTTGCCCGGGCATCGATGCAACAAGGGACGCCATCTCAACCGTCTGCTCAACCCCACTCGGCCCATAGAAGATAAGCGAGCCAAATAGGACCACGCCCGCAGCAGCGACGACGCAAGCCACCAACAGCAACAAAACAGAAGTGCAACGCTTCATCTTCAACTCCACAAACGAGAGTGTTTTGAGCTCACTTTAAAGCGCCAACTTCATACTGTCAATTCTAGATAGCATATGAACAAAGGCGCACTCCCCCATAGAGGAGAGTTGCAACCTCGATTTTAGCGCCCTCAAGACCCAACGAGCAGCACTTAACAAGTAGCCCCGGTTATACCTTTCTCTGACGCGACCCTCGCGAAGCGCGTGAGCGGCAGGGAAAGGTATAACCGGGGCGGACAAGTATGTGCGTTACTCGGCAGCGGCCTTGAACTTGTTGTAGTTGATCAGGCAGCCGGCCTTGACGATGGCACGCTCCTCTGCCGTCATATCGGCAATGTAGAGCTCAATCTGCTCGACCGCACCGTCGGCGCGCACCACGTAGGCAGCAATGTTCTTGAGGTCGCCATCGAGCGCGGCACGGATACCCGGCACAAAGACGTAGTCGCCCACCTCAAAGTTGGGCTCGGCCTCCATCTGGAAGGGCACCATGCCCCAGTTCATCACGTTGGAGCGATAACGCTTGGTGGCGTACTCGTGGACGATGTTGGCCAGGCCGCCAATTACGCGCTGGCAGCTCGCGGCCTGCTCGCGGGCGGAACCGTCACCGGGCTTCTTGGCATAGAGCATGGAGCCGTACTCGGTCGTTTTGGCATCGGCAGCGACACCCGCGCCGGCCAGTGCCTCAAAAACACCGGCAAGCTCGGCATCGAGCGCCGCCAGGTCGCCCGCGGCCTCGCCGGCCACGCGGCGCTTCTCAACGGCGTCGACTTCCTTGGAGCGGCCCACGTAGGCCGGGTCACGGCGGCTGAGCGTAAACTCGGCCAGGCCCAGCGGGTTGGAGCGGAAGGAGCTCGTCTCACCCGAGGGAATGAGCTCGTCGGTCGTGGTGACCGGGTCCATGATCTTGGAGCACACCTTGAGCAGGATATCGTCGCCGAGGGGCTCCATCGCGGGCCACGGCTTGATATTGGGACCCTCGACCAGCTCGTCGGCAGGCTCCGCCTTGCCAAAGCCCCAGTACACGCGCTTCTTGTACGGCGCATCGTCAAAGGTGTACTCGCAGGCCTCGTCCCAAGTTTCCTCGGGCAGGTCGGTCGCTGGCGTCAGGATGCCGCCGTTGGCAGCCGTCGCCGCAATGGAGCGGGCGTCCATCAGGGCCACGGCGCTCAGCTGGCCATTACCCGGCTTGGAACCCTCGCGGTTGGGGAAGTTGCGCGTGGTGTGACGGATGGACAGGCCGTTGTTGGCAGGCGTGTCGCCGGCACCGAAACACGGGCCGCAGAACGCCGTGCGCACGATCGCGCCAGCCTCCATGAGATCGTAGATATAGCCGCGGCGCGTAAGCTCGAGCGCCACGGGCTGACTTGTGGGGTAGACCGACAGCGAGAACTCGCCGCAGCCGGTGTTGGCGCCCTTGAGCACGCGGGCAGCCTGGACCACGGAGTCGTAGTTGCCGCCCGAGCAGCCGGCGATAACGCCCTGTTGCACGTGCAGCTTGCCGTCGACAATCTTGTCGAGCAGGCTAAAGTGCGTCTTGCCCTCGCCGATCTTGGCGGCCTCAAGCTCCACCTCGTGAAGGATGTCCTCGAGGTTTTCGTTGAGCTCGTCGATCTCAAAGCCGTTGGAGGGATGGAATGGCAGCGCGATCATGGGCTTGATGCTCGACAGGTCGACCTCGACGCAGCCATCGTAGTAGGCGACATCGGCGGGCTTGAGCTCGCGGTAGTCGTCGCCGCGGCCGTGCATGGTCAAAAACGCGTGTGTGTCCTCGTCGGTAGCCCAGATGCTCGACAGGCAGGTGGTCTCGGTGGTCATTACGTCGACGCCGTTGCGGTAGTCGGTCGTCATGCTCGCAATACCCGGACCCACGAACTCCATGACCTTATTCTTGACGTAGCCCTTGGCAAAGACGGCACGGATGATGGCGAGCGCCACGTCATGCGGGCCGACGCCGGGACGCGGGGCGCCCGTGAGGTAAATGGCAACGACGCCGGGATAGGCAACGTCGTAGGTGTCGCGCAGCAGCTGCTTTGCCAGCTCGCCGCCGCCCTCGCCCACGGCCATGGTGCCCAGGGCGCCGTAGCGGGTGTGCGAGTCGGAGCCCAGGATCATCTTGCCGCAGCCGGCGAAGTTCTCACGCATAAAGGAGTGGATGACGGCGATGTGCGGCGGGACGAAGATGCCGCCGTACTTCTTGGCCGCTGAAAGGCCAAAGACGTGGTCGTCCTCGTTGATGGTGCCGCCCACGGCGCACAGCGAGTTATGGCAGTTGGTGAGCACGTAAGGCAGCGGGAACTGCTCCATGCCCGAGGCGCGCGCCGTCTGGATGATGCCGACAAAGGTGATGTCGTGGCTCGCCATGGCATCGAAGCGAATCTTGAGCGCCTCGGGGTCTCCGGACGTATTGTGTGCCTGGAGGATCGAATACGCGATGGTGCCGCGCTTGGCATCCTCGGGCGTCTGCGTAATACCGCGCTCGGCAGCCTCGGCCGCAGGCACAATCTCGCTGCCGCCGTGCAGGTAGATGCCGTCCTCGTACAGCTTAACCATACTGTCTCCCACTCTGCCCGAAAGGCTCGGGCGCATAGCATACATTCGTTCAATATCGTGCCACAGAACGATTGCCAGCGGGTTACGAATCTCGGCGTTCACTTTATCTCAGTAAAGCATAGGGTGGTATTGGTGCAGGGAGCGTCCCCGAGTGCCGGCACAAAAGGAACGTCCCCAAGTGCCAGGTGTCGCAAGAGTGTCCCTTTCGACTAGTCGTTTAAGAACGTCCCCAATGACTACTCCCCGATGTTTTGGCAACGACAGCGAGCGGGTCGCATTTGAGACAAGGTGACGTGAAACGAAAGGGCGCTGACCTTCTGGTCGCGCCCTTGAAGTTGAACGTCAGATTGTCCAAATGCGGCCCGCGCAGCGTCGAGCCGTTACGCGGTTTGGTAAAACCGCGTAACTACAAATCCCCGCCTGCGCCCAAAAGCTTGCGCATGACTTGCTCGGGGTTGACTGAGCCGTCGCGCGGGGCCAGGGCGGTGATCTTCTTTTGCATCTTGTACTCGTGCAGCTCGTCCTCGAGCTGGCGCACGCGGGCGCGGAGCTTTTCGTTCTCGCGCTCACGCTCCTCGGCACGCTCCTTCATATCGAGGATGCGCACCACGCCGGCGAGGTTGATGCCCTCGTCGGTCAGTTGGTTGATGAGTTCCAGACGCTCGATATCGGCACGCGAATACAAGCGCGTGTTGCCGCCCGAGCGCTGGGGGTTCACCAGGCCCTTGGACTCGTAGACGCGCAGAGTCTGCGGATGCATGCCGGTCAGCTCGGCCGCCACGCTGATCATGTACAGCGGTTTGTTCCTATTGTCCTCGGCCATGCTACCTGACCCCTTTCCGTCTCGTTATCGTCCATCATAAGCCCGCGGGCGCGGGCGTGCGCCACGACCGCCCTAGAACGTCGCCTTGTAACGGTTGACCTTCTCGCGATAATCGCGCGTGTCGGCCTCGCGCAGCTTGGTCATGGCATCGCGCTCATCGTCGGACAGGTTCGAGGGAACCTGCACCTTGATCTCGACGAGCAGCGCACCCGTGCGGCCACGGTGCTTAACGTCGGGCGCCCCCATTTCCTTAAAGCGGAACTTCTTGCCCGTCTGGGTGCCAGCGGGCACCTTCAGACGAACCGTCGCGCCGCCGGGCGTGGGCACATCAACCGTGCAGCCGAGCGCCGCCTCGTAGACCGAGATCGGCACCTCCATGGTCACGTCGGCACCCTTGCGCTTAAACAGCGGATGCTCCTCCACGTGCGTGGTCACGACCAGGTCGCCGCGCTCGCCGCCGGCAACGCCGTACTCGCCACGACGCTTGTAGCGCAGTTTGCCGCCGTCGACCGCACCCGCAGGCACCGAGACCGTAATGGTCTGCTGCTCGCCCGTCGAGGGAATGCGGTAGGTAACCTTGTGCGTCACGCCGCGAAACGCGTCCTCGGCCGTCACATCGACGGTCAGCGACAGGTCGCCGCCCTTGCGTGCGCGGTTGCGGCCCGCGCCCGCACCGGCAGCACCCGCGGCACCGGCAAAGCCCGAGCCCCAGTCGCTGCCCCAGGCGCCGTTGCCGCTGAAGATGCTGTCGAAGATGTCGCCCCAGCCGCTCGCGCCCGCGCCGGCACCGTAGCCGCCGCCATACGCGCCGCCCGCGCCCGGCATGCCGCCAAACATGAGCATCTGGTCGTACTCTTTGCGCTTCTTCTCGTCCGAAAGCGTCTCGTAGGCCTCGCTGATCTCCTTAAACTTGGCCTCGTCGCCGCCGGCATCGGGGTGATATTTTTGCGCGAGCTTGCGAAACGCGCTCTTGATCTCTTTGTCGGAGGCGCTCTTGGATACGCCCAGGATGTCATAGAAGGTTTTGCCTGCAGCCATCGTAGCTCCTCTCCTGTTACGTCCGCCGTCCATGCGGGCGGCGGCCCATGCTTTCATATGGCACTAGGTCAGAAAGGGCCCCGGGTGTTGCCCCGGGGCCCTTCTCAATTACTCCTCGGTGCTCTCGGCCGTATCGGCCGTAGCATCCTCGGGCGCCGCTTCGGGCTCCGGTGCGGGGCGCTTCTCGCCACCGTAGGTCACCGTCACCATCGCGGAACGCAGGATGCGATCCGCCATGCGGTAGCCCTTCTGGTACACGTCGTTGACGGTCTCGTCGTACTGCGATGCGTCCTCGACACGCCCCACGGCCTGGTGCTCGAGCGGATCGAACGCCTCGCCCTTGGGGTCGATGGGCTCAACGCCCTCGTGCGCAAACACATCGAGCAGCTTGGCATGCACCGCGTCAACGCCATCGACGAACTGCTTAAAATCGTCGGAAAGCTCCTGGCTACGGGCATGGTCGATTGCACGCTCGATATCGTCAACCACCGGCAGCAGCGCAGTGACGAGCTTCTCGGTCGCGCGCTCGCGCTCGGCGATGCGCTCGTTGGCGGTGCGGCGACGGAAGTTCTCCCAGTCGGCCTGCAGACGGGCAGTGCGCTCGGTGGCGTCCTTTGCCTTGTCCTCGGCGGCCTTCTGAGCCTCTGCCGCAGCATCGAGCTCACTGCGCACGTCGGCAAGCTCCTTTTGGGCCTGCTCGAACTTGAGCTTAAAGTCGTTGTCGGCGGCTTCCTCACCGGCGCGGATAGCAGCTTCCACCATCTCGTCCTCGGTCATCGTCGCCTCCTTGTTGGAATCCTCTACCTGGTTCTCGGCAGCCGCGGCGGCCTCGGCCTCGTTGGCCTCGCTATCGTCGACGGCCTCTACGGGAATCTTCACGTCCTTCTCCTCAGAGTCAACGGGGGCGGTGCCAGCGGCAGCTGCCTCCGTGCGAGCTTTACGGGCGGACATGATTACTTGTCCTCGTCGTCCACAACCTCGTAGTCGGCGTCGACAACGTCATCGTCGGCAGACTGGGCAGCGGCAGCGCCGTCGGTCTGCTGCTGAGCGTCGGCGTAGACAACCTGAGCCAGCTCGTAGGCCACGGACTGCAGGGACTCGCCAGCGGCCTTGATGGCCTCGACGTCAGAGCCCTCGAGCGCCTTCTTGGCGTCGGCGATAGCGGCCTCGGCCTTGGACTTCACGTCGGCGGAAACCTTGTCGCCCAGCTCGTTGAGGGTCTGCTCGGTGGAGTAACACAGGCTGTCGGTCTGGTTGCGGACCTCGACCTCTTCCTTCTGCTTCTTGTCCTCCTCGG
Organism: uncultured Collinsella sp.; assembly: GCA_905208345.1. Taxonomy (GTDB): domain Bacteria; phylum Actinomycetota; class Coriobacteriia; order Coriobacteriales; family Coriobacteriaceae; genus Collinsella. The sequence goes on along the minus strand of CAJLOU010000031.1, from coordinate 12,399 downwards.
CATGAGCCTCGGCGTCCTTGACCATACGATCGACCTCGTCGTCGGACAGAGCGGTGGAGCCGGAAATGGTGATCTGCTGCTCCTTGCCGGTGCCCTTGTCCTTAGCGGAGACCTTGACGATGCCGTTGGCGTCGATGTCGAAGGTAACCTCGATCTGCGGCACGCCGCGGCGGGCAGCCGGGATACCGGTCAGCTGGAACTTACCGAGCGACTTGTTGTCGCGGGCAAGCTCGCGCTCGCCCTGGAGCACGTTGATCTCGACGCTGGTCTGGTTGTCGGCTGCGGTGGAGTAGACCTCGGTCTTGGAGGTCGGGATCGTGGTGTTGCGGTCAATCATCTTGGTCATGATGCCGCCCATGGTCTCGACGCCCAGCGACAGCGGGGTAACGTCGAGCAGCAGGATGCCCTCGACGTCGCCGGTGAGCACGCCGCCCTGGACGGCAGCGCCGTCGGCAACGACCTCATCGGGGTTCACGGACATGTTGGGCTGCTTGCCGGTCATGGTCTTGACCAGGTCCTGGACAGCGGGCATACGGGTGGAGCCGCCGACGAGGATGACCTCGGTCAGATCGGAGAGCTTGAGCTTAGCGTCGCGCAGGGCGTTGGTGACAGGCTGCTTGCAGCGCTCGAGCAGGTCGCGGGTGATCTTCTCGAACTCGGCGCGGGTCAGCGTGTAGTTGAGGTGCAGCGGGCCGGACTGGTTCATGGTAATGAACGGCAGGTTGATGGTGGACTGCTGCGCCGCGGAGAGCTCCTTCTTGGCGTTCTCGGCAGCCTCCTTCAGACGCTGCAGGGCCATGGGGTCCTGACGCAGATCGACGCCGTTCTCCTGCTGGAACTTGTCGGCCATCCAGTCGATGACGCGCTGATCCCAGTCGTCGCCGCCCAGGTGGTTGTCGCCCGAGGTGGACAGAACCTCAAACACGCCGTCGGCGAGGTCGAGGATGGAGACATCGAAGGTGCCGCCGCCCAGGTCGAAGACCAGGATGCGCTGATCGGTGCCCTGCTTGTCCAAGCCATAGGCCAGGGCAGCAGCGGTCGGCTCGTTGACGATACGCTTGACGTTGAGGCCGGCGATCTTACCGGCATCCTTGGTGGCCTGACGCTGAGCGTCGTTGAAGTAGGCCGGGACGGTGATAACGGCGTCGGTGACGGTCTCGCCCAGATACTTCTCGGCGTCAGCCTTCATCTTTGCGAGCGTCATGGCGCTCACCTGCTCGGCGGTGTAATCCTTGCCCTCGATGTCGACGACGGCACGGCCGCCCTGGCCCTCCTTGACCTCGTACGGCACGGTCTTGATCTCGGAGGTGCACTCGGAGTACTTGCGGCCCATGAAGCGCTTGATGGAGAACACGGTGTTCTTGGGGTTGGTGACAGCCTGGTTCTTAGCGGCCTTACCCACGACGCGGTCGCCGTCAGCACGGAAGCCAACAACGGACGGGGTGGTGCGGTCGCCCTCGGCGTTCACGATAATGGTCGGAGAACCGCCCTCGAGGACGGCCATAGCGGAGTTAGTAGTACCAAGGTCGATACCAAGAATCTTACTCATTAGAAATTCCCTCTCTCTTTTGCGTTCGCGCCGCCTCGACGGTCTGTCGCGCAGCGCTTCGGCTTGTCTTTCAGGATGTAGTGTATCCCCTTATGGGCCGGAATATACAAAATCTAAGTCAATTCATATAAGATTTCTTATCTCTGAGAGTTTAGGTTCTCAAATACGCAGGTAGATACGCTGTTTGAGTTCTCGGCAGATCTATTGAGATCTATGTAGAGTTGACTGAGGTGCGGGTCTGAAGCCGTGTCCCGTTTTGGACGTGGATTACGGGATGCGGTTTCCGCAAGCACGCTCAATCGCCCTATATTTCAAGTCACCTATAGCTAACATTTGCGCAGCTCAACGGCCTCACCTGCATGTTTTTTAGTAAGCCGTGGCATACTCGGCGAACGGTATGAAGATGCCGGTCAGAGGGTATTGCAAACGGTCGCTCCCGTGGTATGTTTTTGCCCGAATCAAACCGACGCGCATCGCCTGTAGCGTCGGTCAACAGAGAGGAAACTACCATGGCTCATCCCGTAATTGATGCCGACGAGTGCATCGCTTGTGGCGTTTGCGTCGACTCCTGCCCCGCTGGCGTTCTGGAGCTCCAGGACGTCGCTACCGTCGCTGACGAGGACTCCTGCGTCGCCTGTGGCGCTTGCCAGGACGCTTGCCCCGCTGGCGCGATCACCGAGATCGTCGAGGAGTAACAACTCCCCCACTTGCACACTCAAAAGTACACCGTGCACAAAAAAGGAGGCCTCCGCATCGCCGCGGAGGCCTCCTTTTGCATTCGTCGTTACTAGGACAGATCGTCTTCGTAGGGCATTAGGTCCGCCAAGTAGCCTTTCTCCTTGAGCATCGCCTCGATCTCGTCGAGGGTTTGCTCGTCCTCCGCCGCGATGCGATGGAAGTGATAGCCGCTTGTCACCGTCAGCAGTGGAAAACTCTTGCCGCTGGCAATACCCTCCAGATAGCGCTCGATATCGCGACGGTTGCGAATGTCCAGATCGGCTGTGATCTTGCCATACACGCGGTGATTGACGATCACGTTGAGAACGGCGCCTCCGGCGTCGACGATGCTCGTGAGCTCGTCACTTGCCTGCTCCACGCTATGGTGCACCTTGACCACGCGCGTGGGAACAGCCGGGCTGCCCGCCGCCTCCTGCAGCACGTAGCCGCGATTGGTGGCCACGATATCGTGCCCATCGGCGCGCAGCAGGGCGATGTCTTGCACGACAATCTGGCGGCTCACACCCACCTCACGAGCAAGCGCACTGCCCGAAACGGGCTCCTTGGCTCGCTCGAGCACGCCTATGATGGCACGGCGACGCTCGCGGGCGTCCATTATTTACCGTCCAGCAGACGCAGGTGCTTAAGCGAGAGGTCGAGAATCGGCGCAGAGTGCGTCAGCGCCCCCGAGCTAATAAAGTCAACGCCCAGGTCGGCGAGCGCGCGGATATTGCTGGCATCCACGTTGCCCGAGCACTCGGTCTTGGCGCGGCCGGCGATAAGTTCAATAGCGGCGGCCATGTCGTCATGGGTCATGTTGTCGAACATGATGATGTCGGCGCCGGCCTCCACGGCCTCGCGCACCATGTCCAGGTTCTCGCACTCGATCTCGACCGTCGTGGTAAACGATGCATGGGCGCGCGCCATCTCGATCGCGCGCGTCACGCCACCGGCGGCATCGATGTGGTTGTCCTTGAGCATGACGGCCGTCGACAGGTTGTAACGGTGGTTGCTGCCGCCGCCAATCTCAACCGCCGCCTTCTCAAACACGCGCATGCCCGGTGTGGTCTTGCGCGTGTCGACGAGCACGGTCTTGGTTCCCTCGAGCGCCGCGGCCATGCTGTGCGTATAGGTAGCGATGCCGCTCATGCGCTGCAGGTAGTTGAGCGCCACGCGCTCGCCCGAAAGCAGCACACGCGCATCGCCGCGCACCTGGCCCACGTGGTCGCCGGCATGCACCTCGTCACCGTCGGCAACATCAAACAGCACCGAGCTCTGCGAATCCAGCAGCTCAAAGGTGCGAGCGAACACATCCAGGCCGGCAATGATGCCATCGGCTTTGGCGATAAGCTCCACCGTGGCGGGACGCGCCGTGGGGCACACGCTCGCCGTGCTCACGTCCTCAAACGTAATGTCCTCGCGCAGAGCTTGCAGAATCAGATCATCGACGACGAGCTTCATGGTAATGGGATTCATGGTCTACTCCTCCACGGCCTGCGTGCCGGCGGCACGGGCCAAATCATCGATTGCCAGAGGGTCGGCGCCCAGGGCGCGATGACGGCCATCGAGCGCGGGATCGCCCGCCTGCTCCACGGCCAGCGACTCGCCGGTACGCATATACCACGCGGCGCGACGACCCCAGACCAGCGCCTCGAGCAGGCTGTTTGAAGCAAGGCGGTTCTTGCCGTGAACGCCGTTGCAGGCCGTCTCGCCCGCGGCGTAGAGCTCGGGCATCGAGGTGCGGCCGTCCTTGTCGACCCACACGCCGCCCATAAAGTAGTGCTGCGTCGGCGTAACGGGAATGGGCTCATCCAGGATGTCGCGACCGTCCTCCAGGCAGCGCGCGCGGATGTTGGCGAAGTGCCCGGTCACCACGTCGCGCTCGACGGGGGCAAAGCTCAGCCACTCGTGCTCGGTGTCATCCTGCTTCATCTGCTCGCGGATGGCGGCGGCGACAACGTCGCGCGGCTGCAACTCGTCGGTAAAACGCTCGCCGGCGGCGTTGAGCAAAATCGCGCCCTCGCCGCGGCAGCTCTCGCTGATCAGGAACGTGCGACCCGGCTGCGGCGAGAACAGACCCGTGGGATGGATCTGCACGTAGTCCAGGTGCTCCATCTTAATGCCATGCTCCTGAGCGATGTAGCAGGCGTCGCCCGTGAGCTGCGGGTAGTTAGTCGAGTGGTCGTAGACGCCGCCAATGCCGCCCGTCGCCCACAGCGTGTGGCGGGCATGGATCTTAAACGGCTTACCGGCATGCACGCCCTCAGCGGCATTTGCCAGCTCGTCGGCGGGGCGAACCGAGTTGTCCTCGTCCACGGCTACGGCGACGACGCCGGTGCACACCGTGGCGTCATCGCGCTCGGCGGTCAGGATGTCGGTCATGGCCACGTGCTCCAAAATCTGCACGTTGTCCAGCTTGCGAACGGCCTGGAGCAGCTTGGTCGTGATCTCCTTGCCCGTAATGTCGGCATGGAAGGCAATGCGCGGACGGCTGTGCGCGCCCTCGCGGGTAAAATTGAGGCTGCCGTCGGCCTTGCGCTCAAAATCCACGCCCATCGCTAGCAGGTCGTTGATGACCGAGCGGCTCGAGCGAATCATGATGTCGACGCTCTCGCGGCGGTTCTCGTAGTGGCCGGCGTGCATGGTGTCCTCAAAGAAGGCATCGTAGTCCGAGCCTTCGGGCAGCACGCAGATGCCGCCCTGCGCGAGCATCGAATCGCACTCATCGACCGCGCCCTTGGAGAGCATGATCACGCGCGTGCTCGTCGGCAGATTGAGGGCCGCGTACAGACCCGCCACGCCGCAGCCGGCAATGACGACGTCGCACTCCATATCGGGGTATTGCTTGGTTTCCACAGGAATCCTCTCCCTTGAATGTGACATAAGGGACCGTCCCTCATGCAACATTGTTCTAGCGTGCTGCGTACTCGAGCATACGGTCGAGCGTGAGCTTGGCCTGGTCTGCTGCCTCGTCCGAGACGCCGATCTGCACCTCGCCCTCGCCCGTCTCCAGGCAGCGCACGAGCTTTTCGAGCGTGATGAGGTCCATGTTGACGCAGGTGGGCTGCACCGCGGGGAAATAGAACTTCTTGCCGGTGCCCTGGCAGCGGCGCTCGAGCTCGTAGAGCACGCCGCGGACCGTCACGATAATGAACTCGCTCGCGTCGGACTCCTCGGCATACTTGATGATGCCGGCGGTGGAGCCGATGTAGTCGGCCTCGGCCAGAACGTCGGCCTTGCACTCAGGATGCGCCAGCACGAGCGCGTCGGGGTGGGCCTCCGTCGCGTCGACGATCTGCTCGACGGTGATGATGTGATGGCGTGGGCAGTAGCCGTTGTTGAGGATGACGTGCTTTTGCGGCACCTGCTCGGCTACGAAGCGTCCCAGGTTTTGGTCGGGAATGAACAGGATATGCTGCTGCGGCAGCTCGGACACGATCTTAACGGCGTTGGAACTGGTGACGCACACGTCGCTCCAGCTCTTGATCTCGACCGTGGAGTTGACGTAGCACACCACGGCCAGGTCGTCGCCGTACTCGGCGCGCGCCGCGTCAACCGTCTCGCGCTTGACCATGTGCGCCATGGGACAGTCTGCGCCCGGCTCGGGCAGCAGCACGGTCTTAGTGGGATTGAGCAGCTTGGCGCTCTCGCCCATAAACTCCACGCCGCACAACACGATGGTCTGCTGCGGCAGGCTCTTGGCGAGCTTTGCCAGGTAGAAGCTATCGCCGACGTAATCGGCAACGACTTGGACCTCGGGCGCCACGTAATAGTGCGCCAGGATCACCGCGTCACGTTGGGTTTTTAGTTGCTGAATGGCCTCGACGAGCTCTGCGGGCACCAGTGCCGCACGCTCCGTTGCCGTCGTTGCCGATGCCAAGCCGGCCGCGATATCGCGTGCAAGCTCCGACGCATCCATGTTCGCGCTCTGTGCCATCAAGGCCCCTCTCTTTTGGCGAATCTTGGGGCTTTAGTATGACACCTAGGTTTACAGCTGACAAGACAGCTGTAAACCTAGGTGTAAAGTTGAAATAAAGATTCAATCATGTGGCAGGTCCATATTCGAACTGGCAAGCTGAGGATAGCTGAGCTCTCGATGGCGCAGGAGGCATCTTTCGCCACCGCAATACCGCTTGGCGCGAGTTGCACGCCGTGGGGCGCAAACGGTCCGCACCCCCGCAAGCGGCGCGTACCCGATGTGGCAAAATCGAACTACTTAAGGGGGCCGAATGCTCAAGATTATTGCCTGCGACGATGATGTCGCTTTTCTAGATAGACTGCACCGGATGATCGACCGTTGGTCGACCGAGACGGGCACGGCGGTCGATGTTGCGCTCGTCACACGCGGCGAGGACCTGCTGGCCCGCCATGCCGCATCGCGCGCCGACATCATTCTGCTCGACATGATCATGCCGCTCGTCAACGGCATGGACACCGCACGCGAACTGCGCCAGGCCGACACCGCCGTGCGCCTGGTGTTCCTCACCTCGTCGCCCGAGTTCGCGCTGGAATCCTACGAGGTCCGCGCCTTCGACTATCTGCTCAAGCCCGTGACTTACGAACGCCTGGCGCAGTTACTCGACGAGCTTTCGAGCATGCGCCCGGCGGCAACCGACGAGCTCGTGATCAAAACTTCCTTTGGCTACCACGCCCTGCGCCTGTCCGACATCGAATATGCCGAGGCGCGCAACAAGCACGTGGTCTTCCACCTGCGCGACGGACGCGATATCGAGGCACTCGAGTCGTTCCGCAGCGTCGAGGACCGCTTGGAGCAAAACGCAGTCTTCTTTAAATGCCACCGCAGCTACCAGGTCAACCTGCGCAATATCGATCACTTTGACCGCACGGACATCGTCATGCGCTCGGGCGCGTGCATCCCGCTTTCGCGCAGTTGCAAGCAGGGATTCCAAGACGCCTACTTTGCGGTGCGCTTTGAGGGTGGGGGACACTGATGGTCTCCTCGGTCGAAATGGTCCTTTGGGCAATCCACCACGCCACGACGCTGCTCTTTGGCGTCTTTGCCTCGGCGGCGCTGTGCGGTGTCGAGATCAACCGGCGTCATGCGCTTGAACTGGTGTTGGTCGGCATCGTGACCGGCGCTGCCTTTTCGATCGCCAATGTCGTTGGCGGCGAACTATTTGCCCGACAGGTTTATCCACTTGCCGTGCACCTGCCGCTTATCGTCTACCTGTGTGCGCGCTACCGCCTGAGCCCGCTGCTTGCCGCGCTCGGCATTACGAGTGCTTATCTGAGCTGCCAGTTCAGCAATTGGATGGGCATCGCCGCCTTTGCCGCAACCGATTCGCAGATCGCGTACTATCTGGCGCGCATCGCGACCACACTCGCCGTCTTTGCCGTCCTGTTGCATTGGGCCGGCGACATCGGTCCACGCTTGGCGATTAAAAGCACCACCGAGCTGGGCATCCTTTTAATCCTGCCGCTCGTCTATTACGTCTTTGACTATGCCACCAACGTCTACACCACGCTGTTCCACTCGGGCTCGGTGGTAACGGTTGAGTTTTTGGCATTTGCGCTCTGTGCCTTCTATCTTATGTTTCTTGCCGTTTACCTGCGCGAATACGAAGAAAAGGAAACCGCCGAGCGAGAGCGCTGGATGCTCGAAACCCGCGACAGCGCCGCCATCAAAGAGCTCGAGGCTTGGCGTCAATCTGGGCGCGAGCTGTCGATTCTTCGCCACGATATGCGCCACTTCCTACGCGGCCTGGCCGCTTTAATTGAGGAGGGCCACACCGACGAGGCGCTCAAACGCATCGATGAACTCTGCGAAGCCGGCGATCGCACCGCCGTACGCCGCTTCTGCGCCAACGAGACCGTAAACATCGCGCTTTCGTCATTTAACTCGGATATCAATAGAAACGGCATTACCGCCAACCTGCGCGCCGCCGTACCCGAAACCATCCACGTAGGTGACGCCGACCTGTTTAGCGTGCTCTCAAATGCCTTGGAAAACGCTATCACCGCCGCGAGCGCCGCGCCCCAGGGAAAGCGATTCGTCGACTTTGACCTGCGATTAGAGGACGGCCAGCTGCTGCTGTTAGTTTCCAACACGTTTGACCGCGCGCCGCGCATGGTCGACGGCATGCCCGTGACCCGGCATGCGGGCCACGGCTTTGGCACCAAGAGCATCAAACTTGCCGTGGAGCGCATGAACGGCAACTGTCAGTTCCGCATTAACGGCGATCGGTTTGAGCTGCGCGCTGTGATGTAGAAGTGCGGCGCCGATCTCGCGGCGTGTCTTGCCCGCCAGGCAATCGCTCACCGGCGCCAATCCGCTACAGCGGAGCGGCCGCCGGGGTCAGCTGCTTGATGTAGGCCCACATGCGCTGCTTGGCCGCTTTGTCGGTCAGCGCCGCCTCAAAGCCATCGAGCGCGAGCACGCGGCGGCCCTGCACATGGGCGACCAGGCCGGGCTTGAGCATGGCGGTGTCGAAGTCATCGATCGCCACGAGCATATCGGCGTAGGTCTCGCGCATGGCGTCAGCCGCGTTGTTGTCGAGCAGCAGCACCGCCTCGGGGTCCAAAGCCTCAAGCGCCTCACGGAACAGCTCGCACGGCAGAGTCTCGCCCACCGCGACCGTCCCATCACCCACGCCGGCGACGCTTGCCAGCACGCAAAAATCCTCGGGAGCGTAGCCGATGGCCCCAAGCGCCTTGCGCAACGCCGCGCCATCCGGGCCGGCGGCAAGCTCGCCACCCGAACGCTCGGCCTCGTCCAGATCGCCTTTGACCAGCACGATCGGCGAGCACGCGTTGCCCGCGATACGCACGCCACGACCCGCGAGCGATGCGAGCTCCTGCTCGGTCGCCTGGGCGATGGCTTCTTTTTTCTGGCTTTGTGACGTGGGCATGCGCTCTCCAATCGTTTGCGTGCCCACCATTATATAAAAGAGCCGCCCGCGAGTGGTTGCTTTGCGGGCGGCTGGGTATAAGCACGGTCGTACTGAGTTTTACGCGGCCGAGCCGCGTCGCATTATGGAGGTCACCATGGCTGACATTAATCAGATTACCCCCGAGAACTTCGATTCCATCGTTAACGACAGCCTGCCCGTGCTGGTCGATTTTTGGGCACCGTGGTGCGGGCCCTGTCGATCCCTCTCGCCCATCGTTGACGAGGTTGCCGATGAGCTGGCGGGCAAGCTTGCCGTTGCCAAATGCAACGTCGACGACAACCAGGACCTGGCCATGAAGTATGGCGTCATGAGCATCCCCACGCTGATTGTGTTTAAGAACGGCGAGGAGATTGACCGCTCGGTTGGCGCTCTGCCCAAGGCGAGGCTGCAGGCGCTGCTGGAGAAGCATCTGTAATACGCTTGTTACATGTTGCCGTCTGCCTGCCGTCCATGAGCGCTTTTACGCCGCTCGCCGGACTTCTGAATGCACCGAGTGCAACCACGGATAGTATGGTAGTCACAAACAGCCCCCAGTGAACGGGTGCGGGTCGCACAGACTCGTACCCGTTTTCTTATGCAGCTGCGCGCAGAGCGGGCGTAGTAAAATCTGAACCACTGAACTGCCCCATACAAAAGGAGATTTCCCATGCATGATGTTGGAATGAACATGAGCCAGCTTGCCATGAGCGTCAAGCAGGTCGACGACACCATCGAGCTCGCTCATGAGTGGAGCCATCAGCTGCTGCATGCGACCGAGAATTTTGACATGGAGCGCATCGGCGCCAAGCTCGAGGCCGCCATGGCCGCGCTGCACGAGGCGCATGACGCGCTCGAGGGCTACGAGGAAGCCATCGAGGCCGACCACAACTCCGTCGGCTCCGTGAAGCTGGTGTAACGTGGCCGAACATGAGCACGGCTGCGGGTACGAGCACGAGCATCCGCACGGGGCGGATGGTGACGCAGGCTGCCACTGTAGTGGCTCCGGCTCCGAGCTGGTCCGCTTTTCGGTTACCGCACCGGACGACCTGCTGCGCCGTTTTGACGAACAGATCGCGCGCCGCGGCGACGTGGCCAACCGCTCCGAGGCCGTGCGCGACCTGATTCGCGCCTCGATCGCCAAGGAGCAGATGCGCACGCCCGATGAGCATGTTATCGGGTCGCTCACCATGATCTACGACCACCATACCGGCGACCTGACGCGCCGTCTGGACGAAGTGCAGCACGACTACACCGACGAGATCGTATCGACCATGCACGTGCATCTGGATCACCACAACTGCTTGGAGATTCTGGCGCTCAAGGGTCGCGGCGAACGTGTCTACGAGCTGGCTGACCGTCTGCTGGGCCTGCGCGGCGTTAAGCACGGCGAGCTCACGTGCGCCGCCACCAAGCAGAGCTTGGGGCTGTAACAGCACACATTTCAACGAAGGAGGGTCGCATGCGACATGCGCATATCCATGTAACGGGCATTGTGCAGGGTGTCGGCATGCGACCGTTTGTGTATCGCGAGGCCATGGCGCACGGCATTTGCGGCTGGGTGCTCAACGCGGGCGACGGCGTGCATATCGAGGCGCACGCTTCGGTCGAGGCGCTCGACGGCTTTGTCGCCGCGCTGTCGGAGCACGCGCCTGCCGCGACCCGCGTTGAGCATGTCGAGGTTATGGACCTAGCACCCGGCAACTGGGACGCCGCTAACGAGCAGGGTTTTCGCATTGTGGCGTCACAGGATCAAACTGCCCACACGACGCTCATCTCACCCGACATCGCCACGTGCGACGACTGCCTGCGCGAGCTGTTCGACCCCGCCGACCGACGCTTTCACTATCCCTTTATCAACTGCACCAACTGCGGACCGCGCTTTACCATCATTCGCTCGCTGCCCTATGACCGAGCGGCCACCTCGATGAATCGCTTTCCCATGTGCCCCACCTGCGCCGCAGAGTATGCCGATCCGCTCGATCGGCGATTTCACGCGCAGCCCGATGCCTGCTTTGATTGTGGACCGCATATTACGTGGCGTGAGGTCAATTGCGGTGTTGTGCCAACGGCGGTCGACGCGACACCAGCCGTCGGCTCCACGCGCGAGGCCAGCGATGCCATCATCGAACGCTGCGTCGAGCTGCTGGCTGGCGGCGGCATCGTCGCCATCAAGGGTCTGGGCGGATTCCACCTGGCCTGCGATGCCACCAACGAACAAGCGGTACGCGAGCTGCGCCGTCGCAAGCGTCGCAGCAATAAGCCGCTTGCCGTTATGGTGCGCGACCTTGCCGACGCCGAGCGCCTGTGTCACATCGATGGCGTTGAGCGTAATCTTCTTGCCGGCAGCGTTCGTCCCATCGTGCTGCTGCGTCGCCGCGCAACCGGCAACGACGCCTACGGCTCCCCCGACGCCCCTGAGCTCGCGCCATCCGTCGCGCACGACTTGCCCGAGCTCGGCGTCATGCTCCCCTACACCCCGCTTCAACATTTACTGCTCGCCGCGGCCGCGGCGCGCGGCATGAGCGCACTCGTCATGACCAGCGGAAACCTGAGCGAAGAGCCCATCGAGACCGACGATGCCCTTGCATGGGAGCATCTCGTTGCCGCCGGCATCGCCGACGCGTTGCTCGGCAACGACCGCGCAATTCTGTCGCGCTACGACGACTCCGTGGTACGCGTGGTCGACGGCGACGTCATGCCCGTGCGTCGCGCACGCGGATATGCGCCGCAGCCGCTGTCGTTGCCGGAGCTCGACGGCGCTCCGTCCTGCGTACTCGCCTGCGGGCCGCAACAAAAGGCCACGATTGCGCTCACGCGTGAAGGGACGAACGGCGAGGCGACCTGTTTTGTGTCGCAGCATATCGGCGATGTTGAAAACGGCGGGACCTTCGATGCCTGGAACGCCGCGCGCACGCGCTTGGAAGATCTCTTTGATTTGGCGCCCGCCGCCTTGGCCTGCGATGTACACCCCAGCTATCTATCGGGCCAGTGGGCGCGCGAGCAGGCGCGAAAATGCAATCTGCCACTCGTCGAGGTGCAGCACCATCATGCGCATATCGCGAGCGTAATGGCCGAGGCCATCGCCGCGGGCCAGCTTACAACCGACGCGCGTGTCCTTGGCATCGCCTTTGACGGCACCGGCGCCGGCACCGATGGGACCATTTGGGGCGGCGAGTTTCTTGTTGCCAGCCTTGGCGGCTTTGAACGCGCCGCGCATTTGCGCACCTGGGCGCTCCCCGGCGG
>CAJLOU010000030.1 GCA_905208345.1 uncultured Collinsella sp. | reverse complement strand
ACACGTAGTAGCCCTCCGCCCAGAACTTCCTGTTGCCGAACTTGTACTTCAGGTTGGCGTGCCTGTCGAATATCATCAGCGAGCTCTTCCCCTTCAGGTAGCCCATGACGCTCGCGACGCTGTACTTCGGCGGGATCGCCAGCAGCACGTGCACGTGGTCGGGCATCAGGTGCCCCTCGATTATCTCGATCCCCTTGTACTCGCACAGCTTCCTGAGGATCTCCCCTATGTCGCTCCTGATTTGGTTGTAGATCACTTTGCGCCTATACTTCGGCGTGAACACGATGTGGTACTTGCACATCCACTTCGTGTGGGAAAGGCTGTAGGCCTTCTGGGCCATGGCGACCACCCCTTCGACTCGAATTCTTGACGGCCTGAACAATCGTCAATATCGGCCGGAGGGGTGGCTTTGTAAAGCCGTTTGTCTCCACCCGCGTAGCGGGTGGTTTAAAGCTGGCCGCTGCGCGGCCAGCGGACTAAAGTCTTGAATCAAAAGGGTCCCGGCCGAGAATTCGACCGGGACCCTTGGACAGAGCTATGTTCGGCTTTCGCCGTGTGCCTGCGAGTTACTCCTCGACGAGCTCAAACTGATCGGGACCGACGCCGCACACCGGGCACACGTAGTCCTCGGGCAGCTCGGGCGTGTCGACCTCAACCTCGTAACCGCAAACGGTGCACACAAACTTATACGTCTTCTTTTCCTCAGCCATGATGTTCTCCTCTCGAACGTGACTGCTGGTGTACTTACTTATTAGTATATATTCTCAATAACATAATGCAAGTATTTTTAGAACATTTCTAGCCTTGATACGACGAGGCTTTGGGCGGCGTCTTGCCCTTTAGCACCTTGTGATAGTAGTCGTACGTCAGCGGCGTCTCGTCGCTCAGGCGCTCGGCATCCTCGACCTCGCCAATAAACAGCAGATGCGTGCCCACATCCACAGTGTCGATCAAATGGCAGCTAAACAGCGCCGCCGCGTGCTCGGGCACATAGGGCATGCCCAGAGTGGTCTCGTGGGTCTCATACTTGGCAAACTTGTCGTAATCGCTGCTGGTGCGGAAGCCAAAATTGCCGATATAGAGCATGTCGGCGGTCTGATCGATCACGGTCAGCGCGAACGCTTTGGCCGATGCGATGACGCCCGAGGTGACATTGTCCTTGTTCACGGCAACCGAAATACGCGGCGGCATGGACGTCACCTGCACCGCAGTGTTGATGACGCAGCCGGCGCGCAACCCGTCTGCCGCAGCGCTCACCACGTACAGACCGCTCGGCATGGTAAAGAACGCAGTTTTGTCCATAACGATCACTCCCCTAGCTCGGGTTGGAACCTCATGAATGTATGTACCCACAAAAAAGGCGGCACCCATAACGGACGCCGCCTTTGAGACATATGTGTCAGAACAGTAAGAAAGATGAGACGCCCGCAGTTGCGGTGAAATAGGGACTGAATAGCCCCTCAAACAGGCAAAACAGTCCGTATCTCACCGCAACTTATATAGAGCGCCTACCGGTTGCGTTCCTTGAGGGCGCGGTCGATCTCGCGCTGGACATCGCGCTTGGCCATATCCTCGCGCTTGTCGTAGAGCTTCTTGCCGCGGCCCAGACCAAGCAGCAGCTTTACGCGGCCATCGGTATTAAAGTAGAGCTCCAGCGGCACCAGCGCATAGCCGCGGTTGCGCAGTTTGCCGTCGAGAAAATCGATCTCCTTGCGGTGCAGCAGCAGACGACGACGGCGGTCGGGATCGCGATTCCACACGCCACCATGGCTATAGGGGTGGATATGCAGGCCCACGAGCCAGCACTCTCCGCCACGGATCAACGCAAAGGTGTCAGTGATCTGGCAAGCACGCTCGCGAATCGACTTGACCTCGGTGCCGCTCAGCTCAATGCCGCACTCAAAGGTCTCATCAATAAAGTACTCGTGATGTGCCGAGCGATTCTTGGAAATGAGCTTGCGCTCGCGCTTACTGGGCATCGCCGGCCTCCTTGGCGCCATCGGCGTTTGAGCCCGCAGCCTCGCGCTTTGCCCTGCGCTCGGCATTAAGCTCGGCATCGCTCTCGCGCACCAGCTTGATAATCGCCGCGCATGCCTCCTCGCCCACCAGGTCGCGGGCACGGACCGTCAGGCGCGTAGCCTCCTGCTTGTCGCCGTCGCTTGCAGCATCGGTCGCACACATGATCAGGCAGATGGCGATCTCGGCCGAAGGCGAGGTCGGCACGCCCTGCAGGGCGAGCTCACCCATCACATGGTCGTCACTCTCGTCCGCGGCATCCGGATAGGTGGTATGGATCTTGTTGAGCAGGCGCGTCGTATGCGCATCATTGGGCGCCAGGCGCAGCGCCAGACGCGCGCAGCCCACGGCAGCCGAAATGTTCTCGGTCTCGGGCTCCAAGAAGTACTGACCCAAGTTGGTGTAGGCGCGTGCGGCGCACTTACCGTCGCTCGCGCGCTCCAGCACCGAGAACGAGAGCGATGCCCACTCCTGCTTGTCCTCGAGCGCGCGGAACAGCTCGGCCAAGTCCAAGCGATAGTTGCAGTTCATGGGGTCCCAGCGCACGGCCTGCATCAGGGCATTCCGAGCACTCACATAATCCTGCTGGCGAATGTAGGCAAACGCCATGTCGGAGTACAGGCGGTCAAACGGCACCTCGACCTGCACGAGCTCGCGCGGATCCTTTTCCACGCGACGGTAGGCCAGGCGCTCAAACTTGCTATCAAAGCTAAAGTACTGACGGTTCTCCTCCGTCTTGCACTCAGCGTCGATATACTCCTCGGCGAGCTCCACCAGACGCTCAAGCAGCGGCGTCGCCGTAGCCAGGTCGCCCTGCGCCAGATAGTTCTCGGCATACGTGATGTCTTCCAAGCTGATAGGCAGGTCCATGACAACTCCTCGGTCCGGGCGGCAGACTCAACGCGCGCCTTAAATATCAGTCAATACACAAAACCCGGGTCTCTTACGAGGCCCGGGCGTTCAATTTTGGTAGCCCGTACCAGATTCGAACTGGTGATCTCCGCCTTGAGAGGGCGGCGTCCTAAACCGCTAGACGAACGGGCCATATGTAGCAAATGCAATGGCTGGGATGGAGGGAGTCGAACCCCCATTGACGGAACCAGAATCCGCTGTCCTGCCATTAGACGACATCCCAATGACTGCATCGCTGCGCTCGGCTGTGCCTTTGCGCAAGAAAGAAATATACGGGAAGTCTCGCCGTGACGCAAGCCCCAATTTTGACTTTTTTGAAATTCAGTCAAATACGGCCAACACGTGAAGGACCTGTGAAGTCGACCGCTGCACACGAAGGGCAAAACGCCGCGAGCGGTAGCCGTCAACCGTTGGCAGATTCTACCGTGAAAACGATAGCACCAGGCAACACAATCGAAGTATCAATGATCACGTAGATATCGAGGCACCATGGACGAAGAGCTTGATTACCTATGGGAGACCCTGGGCCTCGAGATCACTGCTGACCTTTGGCCCGAACGGGACAAAATCCATCCCACACTGCGCCCCGCCATCACGGTGATGCAGGCAAAATACCGCCGTGCATCCTTTTTGATCATGCGGGTGTCATGGCACGCGGGACTCCCCGACCTTAAGCGAATCCAGGCAAGCCTCGTCGAGCTGTCCGGTATGCCGACCGTCATATCCGAGGCGCACCTGGAGCAGCGCCAGCGCGAGCGACTGCAACAGCAGCGGATTCCCTTTATCTGCCCCGGCGTTCAGGCATATCTGCCCTTTATGGACGAGGAGTACTGGAGCGGCAAGCCCAACAAGCACGTAAAGGTCTACGATCCGCACGAATGGGCACAGCTCGAGGATTGAGCCGAGCGAGCCCGCCGATGGAAAACACGTCCCGCCCTGAGCACTCAAAACGGGACGCACTTTCCGCAGCCGCTACAGCAACGCCTCGGCCCAAGCCGCTTCCTTAAACCCAGGAATCGCAAAGTCGTCGCCCACCAGCAGCGGACGCTTGACCAGCATGCCGTCGGTCGCCAGCAGCTCGTAGCACTCCTGATCCGTCATGCCCGCATCCAGACGCGCCTTCAGGCCCAGCTCTCGATATTTCATGCCCGACGAATTAAAGAAGCGCCGCACCGGCAGCCCCGAACGAGCAATCCAGGTCGCAAGCTCATCAGCCGTGGGATTGTCCAAAACGATATCGCGATCGATATACTCTACCCCATGTTCGTCCAGCCATGCCTTGGCCTTCTTACAGGTCGAGCACTTGGGATATTCAACAAACAATACCGCCATGGGATTTCCTTTCTTAGAGAAAACAGGTGTCTGGAAAACTGCACATCGACGACCACTCGCGATTGCAGCCGTTATTGTAGTCAATGTCGAAGCATAGGCAGTCGCGATGTCTCGTCTTAAGGCTAGCGCCTCGCATGGGCGCCGATCGGCCGAGTCACATGGCGCACCAACGCCGCTGCCAGCAATACCAACAGCATGGCGGTGACATAGCCCGCAGCATCGAATCCTAAATCGATAACGTCGAAATGCCTGCCGGGAACAAAGATCTTATGCACCTGGTCGCCAACGGAGCAGGCAGCGCAAAAGAGCAACACGGGCACGCAACGGGAGCATACGCTCCACGGACGCCTGGAAAAGCAAACCACGACCACCGAGGCGAACAATCCGACGAAGAAAAACTCTACGGTATGGGCAACGCGACGGACGTTTGTGCCCGCCCACATGCGAATGGAAGCAAGTCGGCCAGACCGGACATTCGAGGCAGCCGAATCGGTGCCCCCGGTCATTCCGTTCTCCGTCTGGGCTTCACCCGTGGCATCGGCAGCCTGAACGCCCGTAGCCCGGCCCTCCACCACACGCGCGGTGGACTCGCTCAGCAACGACGTCTCCACCGCATTTTGCTCCGTCAGCACCCAGATGCCCGCCAGCGTTGCAGCGAACAGAACAATCGCGGTCCATCCGATTATTTGTTTTACGCGCGCCAAGGGCCAACCTCCTTTTTTGAATATCAGCGAGTGTAGCCCCAAATGGCATCGTCACCGTATCAAAATTTGAATCGCAACAGGAAGCGACAAAGCGACGCAAACCCCTACCCCGCCTCGCGCATCCAGCGATCGAACGTCCCCACGCACACGCCCAAGCACTTTGCTGCCTGGCTGCGGGTAATATCGCCCGCCTCATAGCTATCGCGCACCAGCTCAAACTGAGGAGGGCACGGCTTGCGAGGTCGACCGAAACGGACCCCTCGCGCCCGCGCCGCTGCAATTCCCTCCGCCTGGCGCCGATGGATATTCTCGCGCTCCACCTGCGCCACGTAGCTCAGCAGTTGCAGCACAATATCGGCAATCAGGGTGTTGGTCACATCCGGCGCGCCGCTGGCCCTGAAGCGCGTGTCAAGCAATGGCATGTCCAACACCACAATGGCAACCCCGAGCTCCTTGGTAATGCGTCGCCATTCCTCAAGAATCTCGGAGTAATTACGACCAAGTCGGTCGATAGAAAGCACCACCAGCACGTCCCCGTCTCCCAGGACGTGTAGCAGCTCGCGATAATGCGGTCGATCGAAGTCCTTGCCGCTCGCATGGTCGGCATAAATATTCGCTGAGCCCACGCCATAGGCGCCCAGCGCATCCAGCTGCCGATTCAGATTCTGATCGCGCGAACTCACCCGCGCATAACCGTACACCGTCGCCATCTCATCCCCGCTTTCTTGTATACCTGCCAAAAAGGGACAGGTTTATTTTGGTAGGTTTTACCTCTCAAATAGCAGGTAAGCGGGCAGCCGAGCAGACGGCAAGGTAGTCACGATCCAAATGCGAAGGGCGGCCCCGAAAGGCCGCCCTCCGCCCCCCCCACCATGAGTCGGGATTTGGCTAATGGATAAGCTTAAAGTCCAAGTGCCCACGCGTGGTATTGACGCGCGAGACCTCGATAATCACGCGCTGGCCCAGCTCGTAACGGGTGCCCGTGTCGGCACCTGTGAGCGTTAGCGCGTCCTCGTCGAACTCGAACCACTCGTTGCCCAGGCTCTTGATCGAAACCAGGCCCTCGACCTGTGTTAGGTCCAAGCGCACAAAGAGGCCCATGCTGCTAACCCACGAGACGATTCCGGCATAGCGCTCGCCCAGACGGTCCTCATAGTACTGGGCAATCTTGATCTTTTGCGTCGCATGGCTGGCGGCATCTGCCGCGCGCTCGGCATCGCTGCATGCGCGGCAGATCTGCGGCAGAATGCGCGGCAGCGACTCGCGCCCCTTGCCGATCAGCCGCGACGTACGGACCAAGGCGTCCTTGCCGCCGAGCTGCTCATAGGCCAACTGCAGCTTGAGTACGCGGTGCACCACCAGATCAGGGTAGCGACGGATGGGACTCGTAAAGTGACAGTAGCACGGCGCGGCGAGCGCAAAGTGGCCCTCGTTGCGCGGCTTGTACAGCGCGCGCTGCATGCTGCGCAGAAGCAGCATGTTGACGAGCGGTGCGTTGGCCGTACCGGCGGCAGCATCGACTGCGGCCTGCAGCTCATCGGGACTCCCCAGGGCAATACCGGCAGCACGGCGATCGTCGATGATGCCTAGCTGCGCCAGCGCAACGGCGGCACCGTGCAGGCTATCGGGGCTCGGATCCTCATGCACGCGATAGCAGGCCTCGATATCACGGTCCGCCAGCCACTCTGCAACGCACTCGTTGGCGAGCAGCATGGCTTCCTCGATAAGCGACGTGGCACACGAACGCTCACGCGCCACAATCTGCACGGGCACTCCGTCCTCATCCAATAGAGCGCGAATCTCGGCCGTGTCAAAATCGACTGAGCCGCGGGCGCGACGAATACGACGGCGAAGTTCGGCGAGTTCGTTGGCGGCGACCAGGAAATCGCCGAGGTCGATGTTGTAGCCGCGGGCGGTCTCCTCGCACGCAAGACCGCGCTCAAGCGCTTCCTCGCGCGAGGCCTCGGCAGCCGCAACATCCTCGGCCGCACCCTCCAGCACCGAATACTCAACCGCACCGGCACGCACCAGCAGCGCCTCGGCGCCGTCATAGTCCATACGCACACGCGAGCGAATCACGCTGGGGTACGGATCGTAATGCCGCACGCGACCCTGTGCATCGAGCTCAATGTCAACGGTAAACGCAAGACGGTCCTCGTCAGGGCGAAGCGAGCACAGGTCACAGGACAGGCGTTCGGGCAGCATGGGAAGCACGCGATCGGCCAGATACACCGATGTCGTACGATGGCGAGCCTCAAGATCGATATGCCCGTCCCAAGCCACATAGTGTGAAACGTCGGCGATATGCACACCCAGCTTGTAGCCACCCTCGGGCGTGCGCTCCAGCGAAATGGCGTCGTCAAAGTCGCGCGCGTCGACTGGGTCGATCGTGATGACAAAGCGGTCGCGCAGATCGCGGCGGAGCGGGTCCTTAAGCGCCGCGGACACATCGAGCGAAAGCCCCTCGGCCTCGTCCAGCGCGGCCTCGGGATAGCTATCGGTATAGCCGTAACGCGCCATCACATATTGAACGCCCAAATCGGGCGCGTCATCTCCGCCAATGCGGCGTTCGATCGTCACGGTACCCGATTCCAGGCGCGTCGGGTAGGTCAAAATGCGCGCGACAACAGCATCACCCGGGTGGACACCCAGACGATCCGCCGAGGTATCCTCGGGCAGAATGAAGAAGTCGGCCTTCAGACGCGAATCGAGCGGCTCGATCACACCGAGCGGACCGGCGGTCTGGTACGTGCCCACCACGCTTATGGCTGCACGCTCAACCACGCTTTCGATCACGGCGCGCCGCTCACCGTGCGGGCTGTTCTTAATGCTCACGGCAACGGTATCGCCATCCATGATCTCGCGCTTACCGCGGCCCATGACCTTGTAGTCGCCGTTTTCGGTTACAACGTAGGCGCTATGCTCATGGAGCTGCACGCGCCCGGTCAGGCTCGGACGGCGTTCGCTGCGCACCGGCCCGCGCTGATTGCGAGCTCCACGCTTATGCTTGTTATTGCGCCCCATGGCGCCTCCTAACTATCGATTGCGAACTCCAAAGAGTCTACCCAAATGATTCGCTTTCCTGCCGTCCCCTAGGGATCAAAAAACGGGCCGCCCCATAAGAGACGACCCGTTGGAAGGGATGAATTCCAAGCATGCCTACACGCGCAGGTAGCGGCGCATGGCGATGGCAGAACCAAAGAGACCGATAATCACGCCGACCAGAATCAGCGCAGCATAGGTCACCAGGTAGTACTGCATCGGCAGGGCAAACGACATCCAGCCGATGCTCTCCTGCAGACGCGGGATCATCAGATTGCGCAGCAGCTCCAGAACGCCGATGGAGAGCAGCGAGCCCAAAATGGCCTGCAGCACGCCCTCGGTAATGAACGGTCCGCGAATGAAGCCGTTGCTGGCGCCCACCAGGCGCATGATCGCGATCTCACGACGACGCGCCGTAATGGACAGGCGAATCGTATTGTTGATAAAGATGAACGCGATAAAGGTGAGCAGGCCGACGAGCACCACGGCGGCGATACGGATGTAGTAGGTCACCTGGAACAGACGGCTCACTTCCTCCTGACCGTACAGTACGCTCGCATCGACATTGCCATCATCGGCGATTTTCTGGAAATCGGCGTTCTTCTTGAGCTTCTTCGCCGTGCTCTTGACCTGGGACGGGTCGTCCATCTCGATCGCAAACGAAGCCGGCAGCGGATTCTGACCGTCGAGCGCGCTCATGGTTGCATCGGCATTGCCCGACATCTTGCTCGTGTACTCGGCCAGCGCGTCGTCCTTGTCCTTATAGGTTACGGACTTCACGTTGTCCCAAGTCTTAAGCTCGGCCTCAAACGCCTGGACGTCTGCCTGGTCGGCGTCATCGCTAATAAATGCGTTGATAACAACCTGATCCTCGACGGTGCCGATCACGGAGTTCAGCATCGCGGAACCCATAATGAACAGGCCGATGATAAACAGCGAAAGGAAAATCGTGATGACGGCGCCGAGCGAGGTAGTCCAGTTACGGAAGAAATGGCTGATAGCCTCTTTGAGCGAGTAGCCCACGTTAGTTGGTGCCATAGTTGCCGTAACCTCCCCTCTCCTGGTCGCGGATAACGTGGCCGCCCTCGAGGGCGATCACGCGACGGTGCATGCTATCGACCATCTCGCGGTCGTGCGTAGCCACGATCACGGTGGTGCCGGTGCGGTTAATGCGCTCGAGCAGCTTCATAATGCCCAGCGAAATCGCCGGGTCGAGGTTGCCCGTGGGCTCGTCGCAGATCAGCAGCGGCGGGCGGTTGACCATGGCGCGGGCGACGGCCACGCGCTGCTGCTCGCCACCGGAAAGCTGGTCGGGCAGCGAGTCCATCTGGTCGGCCAAACCGACCAGACGCAGCACCTCGGGCACCTGGCTGCGAATGACGCCCTTGGGCTTGCCGATGCACTGCAGGGCAAACGCCACGTTTTCGTAGGCGGTCTTTTGCGGCAGGAGCTTAAAGTCCTGGAACACGGCGCCGATCTGGCGACGCAGGAATGGAACCTTGCGGTTCTTGATCTTCATAAGGTCCTGACCGGCGACCAAAATGCGGCCGCTCGTGGGCTTGACGTCGCGGTTGAGCGTCGACAGCAGCGTGGTCTTGCCCGAGCCGGAGTGACCGACCAAGAAGACGAACTCGCCCGGATAGATCTCGATGTTAATGTCATCGAGCGCAGGCTTGTTCGGCTGCGCCGGGTAGATCTTGGTGACATGCTCCATAAGGATAACGGGCTCGACGCCGGCCTGCTTGGCCATCTTCTTGCGGCTAGCCTGCGGATCGATGGGCGCAAACACCGACGTAAAATCGGGATTGTTGAGCGCATTGTCCAGGCTTGCAACCTCGGCTGCCTGATCGCGCTCGACCACCGGGGCAGCAGGCTGCGTGGGGTCGGGGATGCCGGCAAAAAGGCCGGACTGCGCGGGCTGCGGCGCGGGCGTCGCAGGAGCCATGGGGTCGGGAATGCCGGCCATGGTAGGCTGCGGCGTGGCGGCGCCAGTCTGAGGCTGCTCCACGCGAGCGGTCACGGCCTGAACGGGCTCAAAACCCGCCGTGCCGGAAAGCGCGACATCGCTGGTGGGATTGTAGGCAAAGGGATCGGATGCCGGCTGTGCCTGATCTGCCGGCTGAACGGGGGCCTGATCGACATGCTGGCCCTCTGAATCCGGAGTGGCGAAACGACTGCCCTGGACGCCTGGCTGCGTCTTGGGGGCATCATCGCCCGCACCGGAGGTACGGAAGTGGTTACCCACTGGTGCTCCTTATCGTCGTGCGTTTAAACTACATGAGCGCTTTGTATTTTAGCAGCATTAGCTTTGCTGCACATAAGAAGCATGGCGTGCTTTGGGATCTCACCGGCCGGGCACAGGGTTACCTCCCAAATCGTCCTCGGACATGTCGGAAGCCCCGCCGCGCGCTTCGCGCTGCGGGGCTTCCTCCGTCCTGCGGAAAGATTTGGGAGGTAACCCTGTGCCCGGCCTGCGGCTACTATGGGGTCGGCGCATCCATCTTAAGGTGCTGCGCATACAAAGTTGGGAGGGTCTGAATTGCACTTTTCTGTTCTGGGCCCTTTTCCCTGATAAGGCATTGCTTGACAGGGCTTCTTCATAAGTTGCGGTGAAATAGGGACTGTTTTACCAGCTAAAAGGCCTAATCAGTCCCTATTTCACCGCAACTTCTATTTGGGCTAATTGTTGCGCAACTTAGATTGGATTGATCGACTTACAGTGGCCTCGTTGGGATCTTCTTTGGTTGCGAGGCTGGTATGGATTGTCCTTGTTGTGGTGCTGAGTTGCGTGGTGGTGTGAGGTACTGCACGGCTTGCGGGGTTGCCGTTCATGGCTTATCGGCTGCCTCGGCGCTTTGGATACAGTCTCGGAAGCATATTGTGGTCGTTCTTGTTTGTATGTTGACGATTGCTTTTGCCGGCGGCAGCTGGCTGGGGCTTCAGCTGTATCAGGCAATGTCTTGCTTTATTTCGGCTCATTCGGAGCATGCTATTGTACTCAACATCTCGGCCGCGGATTGGGATACCGATAACGGGGCCTCGCGTGTCCCGATACACATTACGGGCAAAACCGTCGACGGAATAACAGTCGACGAGGTTGATTATGTAGCCTCCGACGGTTCCGGCATCAGCCTAATACAAGGCGTGTACACGCTCGAGGCGGCAGGCTCTCCTATCGCCGCCGACGGTACGATCTATCAAATTCCATGCACGAGCGCCACACTCACCCTCGACGATGCCTTCGCCACGGGCGAAACGATCAATCTGGCCGAGCTCGCCGAGCAAGACTCAATACTCACCTTCCGCCCCATCGATGCCGGCGATATGACCAACGACGAGATCTACAACGCCGCATTGCTTGCCATGGCATACAAAGGCAACGATGCGCCCAGTGTGGCAGCACTATGTCAGGCCGCAATCAATCGTCGTGCCGCCGCCAGCACAAGCGGGAACGCCTTCATAAGTTGCGGTGAAATACGGACTGATTAAGCCTTTAAGCTGGTAAAACAGTCCGTATTTCACCGCAACTGAAACAGGGGCGCCCTCTTATAGAGAGCGCCCCGTTCGCATTTCCATGTTGTTGGCATGAGGCCGGCTGTGAGCCACCTCGTCTTATGCCAAGAACTCCTTGGTGGTTGCCACGATGTTGGCGGCGTCCAGGCCATACTTGTGCAAGAGCTCGGCGCCCGGGCCGGACTCGCCGAAGGTGTCGTTGACGCCAATCTTCTTGAGCGGCGTCGGGCACTGCTCGCACAGGACGTCGGCAACGGCGCTGCCCAGGCCACCGATCACGGAGTGCTCCTCGACGGTCACGACGCGGCCGGTCTTGGTGGCGCTCCTGACGATCAGGTCGGCATCGATGGGCTTGATGGTGTGCATGTTGATGACCTCGGCGTCGATGCCCTCGGCAGCGAGCTGCTCGGCGGCCTCGAGAGCCTCGCCGACCATCAGGCCGCAGGCGATGATGGTCACATCGGCGCCCTCGCGCATGACAATGCCCTTACCCAACTCGAACTTGTAGGTCTCGGGGTCGTTGATAACCGGCGAGGCCAAACGGGCGAAGCGCATGTACACGGGGCCGTCGCACTCGTAGGCGGCGCGCGTCACGGCACGGGCCTCCACATCGTCGGCGGGAACGATAACGGTCATGCCGGGGATGACGCGCATGAGGGCGATATCCTCGCAGCACTGGTGCGTGGCACCATCCTCGCCCACCGAGATGCCGGCGTGCGTGGCGCCGATCTTAACGTTAAGGTGCGGGTAGCCGATGGAGTTACGGACCTGCTCAAAGGCGCGACCGGCAGCGAACATGGCAAAGGTGCTCGCGAAGGCAACGCGGCCGGTGGTCGCGATACCGGCGGCGACGCCCATCAGGTTGCTCTCGGCAATGCCCACATCGAAGAAACGATCGGGGCAGGCGGCCTTAAACTTACCGGTCTGCGTAGCGGCGGCCAGGTCGGCGTCGAGGACCACAAAGTCATCGTGCTCGTTGGCGAGCTCGACGAGGGCCTCGCCGTAGCTTACGCGCGTAGCGATTTTCTTGACGTCTGCCATCCTAGAGCTCCTCTCCGGCGGCCGTGAGCTCTGCCATGGCCTGCTCAAACTGTTCATCGTTGGGGGCCTTGCCGTGCCAACCAACCTGGTTCTCCATAAAGGAAACGCCCTTGCCCTTCATGGTCTCGGCGATGATGGCGGTCGGCTGACCCTTGGTGGCGCGGGCCTCGGCAAAGGCGGCGCGGATCTGATCGAAATCGTTGCCGTCGGCAAGCTCCGCCACGTGGAACTTAAAGGCGCGGAACTTGTCGGCGAGCGGCATGGGGTCGTTGACCTCCTCGACGGGGCCGTCGATCTGCAGGCCGTTGTGGTCGACGATCACGCAGAGGTTATCGAGCTGCTGGTTGCCGGCAAACATGGCTGCCTCCCAGACCTGGCCTTCCTCGCTCTCGCCATCACCCAGCAGGGCGTACGTGCGGTAAGTATCGCCCCAGTGCTTGGCGGCAACCGCCATGCCCACGGCGGCGGAGATGCCCTGGCCGAGCGAGCCGGTGGACATATCGACGCCCGGGGTGTCGTTCATGTTGGGATGACCTTGCAGGTGGCTGCCGATATGGCGCAGCGTCTCGAGATCCTCCTTGGGGAAGAACCCACGCTCGGCGAGCACGGCGTACAGGCCCGGAGCGCAATGGCCCTTGGAGAGCACAAAACGGTCGCGATCGGCCTTGCGGGGATCGGCCGGGTCGACGTTCATTTCCTCAAAGTACAGATAGGTCATGATGTCGGCAGCGCCGAGCGAACCGCCCGGATGGCCGGACTTGGCAGCGTGCACGCCGGTGACGATGCCCTTCCTTACCTCGTTGGCAACCTTTTTGAGCTCTTCGTCGCTCATTGTGCCTTCCTTTCATCCTCATTAGACAAAATGCGCACGGCACCGAAGGTAATCCCAACACAGCCGCAATGCACGTACGTCATTCATTATGCTGGAAACTGATGGCTTTACCAGAGTTTTTATCATTATTTGAACAATTTAGCAGGCAGAACCGCTGATGAAACGGTTTATCAATGTGAACGTCTTTTGGATGGAACGCGATCGACCCTACGCGCTAATGTCCTTGAATCCCTCGCCGAAGGCTTCCGTAACGTCGGCAACCGTCACGATGGCATGAGGATCGCGCTCGCGCACGATCGTCTTGAGGGTATTGAGCTCTCGACGGCTCACGATGACCATAATCACTGGCTTCTCGGCACCCGAATACATGCCAGTCGCCTTAAACTTGGTACAACCACGACCCAGGCCATACATGATATCGGCAGCGATATCAGGGAACTTGTCCGAGATGATGAGCACCATACGGCGTTTGTTGCCACCATCGACCACGGCATCGATCACGTAGCCGCTAATGACCATCGAAAGGCCTGCATACAGTGCGTTTTCGATTGAAAAGACCGGAGCCGATAGCGCGCATACGGCAACATCGATCGCCATGACGGTCGAGCCCACCGGCAGCGAGGTGTTACGCGAGATGATTTGGCCAATCGTGTCCGAGCCGCCGGTGTTGGCGCCGGCGCGCAACACCATGCCGTAACCGATGCCCGTAATAATGCCGCCCCACATGGCAGGGAGCATCAGGTCCGCATCCGCCAGAGGTGCTACAAACGGGGCGAACAGATCGGTAAAGAAGCCCAGCAGCACAAAGCCCGTCGCGGTCTGCACCACGTAGAACATGCCGCCCTCGCGCATAACGACCAACAACAGCAAGGCGTTCATCACGATCGTCTGAATACCAACGGGAAGCGATAGGCCGCGCGCCGCGCCGACCGCCTGGATAATGGTGGCAAGGCCCGTAACGCCACCGGCGGCAAGACCGTTGGGAATCAAAAACAAGTCGGTCGCGATGGCGGCCAAGGCACACCCCAACATGATCTGGGGCAGGTCGTGAAAGAAGTTCATCGAAAGAATGCGCTTGATGTCCAGACGATATGCCATGCTGCCTCCCTCAAAAAAGCGCACCCAAACGGATGCGCTTTGAACTTCTTCTTGTATTCGATTCTACCGATTCGCCGGACAAAAACCACCCCTGCGCAGGGTTTATTCTGGATACAAACCCGTCCAACCGTTGGGCTTGGCATCGGCTTGAAGCCACCCGATGTTTTAGACCTCCGAGCCTTCTGCATCGGCGTTGCCGGTAGCCCAGCGATGGTAGCCAATAACAAACGGGTCCAGGTCGCCATCGTCAAGGACGGCCTCGACATTGCTGGTCTCCACGCCCGTGCGTAAGTCCTTGACCATCTGGTACGGGTAGAGCACGTAGCTGCGAATCTGGTTGCCAAAACCAATCGTGGTCTTGGGTCCGCGGATCTCATCGAGCGCCTCGGCGCGCTTCTCGAGCTCAATCTCGTACAGGCGAGCCTTGAGGATCTGCATGCACGCGGCCTTGTTCTGAATCTGGCTGCGCTCGTTTTGGCAGGTGACCACAATGCCGCTGGGAAAATGCGTCACGCGCACGGCGGAGTCGGTGGTGTTGACGCCCTGACCGCCCGGGCCGCTCGCGTGGTACACGTCCACGCGGATGTCATCGGGACTGATCTCGATGTCGATATCATCGGGTAGCACGGGGATGACCTCGACGCCGGCAAACGTGGTCTGGCGGCGCTTCTTGTCGTCGGTGGGGCTAATGCGAACCAAGCGGTGGACGCCGGCCTCGGCGCGCAGCATGCCAAATGCGTCCTTGCCCTCGACGGTAAAGGTCGCACGGTCAATGCCGATGACCTCGGCCGCGGGACAGTCGTTGATGGTGACCTTCCAGCCGCGACGCTGGCAGTACTTCATGTACATCTTAAAGAGCATGAAGGTCCAGTCCTGGGCCTCCAGACCACCCTGTCCGGGCTTGATGGTCACAATGGCATCGCCGTGATCGAACTCACCGGTAAACCAGCTCGAAAGCTCAAGCTCATCGATGGCCCGAGCCAGGCGCTCAGCCGTGGCTGTAGCCTCCTCGCGAAGGGCGACGGCGTCGGGGTCATCCCCCATCTCCTCGGCAAGCTCCAGCGCGGCGCGGGCATCGGAAAGCTCGCCGCGCGCGGTGTCCACGGCAGCGATATCTTCCTTGGTACGCGCGATCTCCTCCATGGTGGCACGGGCGGCGTCGGCGTCATCCCAAAAGCCAGAGGCAACACTTTTGGCCTCGAGCTCGGTCACGCGCGTGCGCTTCTCGTCCAGGTGGAGATACGACTCGACCTCGCCGAGCCGGTCCGCGAACGCGTCCAGCTCGGCGGGCGTTACCTCTAAAGCCTCAGCCATTAACGATTCCTGCCGTGGCAGTACTTAAACTTCTTGCCGCTACCGCAGGGGCACGGGTCATTGCGGCCCACGTTGACGTACGGATCGTCGCTCTCGGACTTGCGATATGTGGTCACCTTGCCACCGTTGTTGACGGCAGCCGGACCACCCTGGACAGCCGTGCGGGCCTGCACCTGCGCCTGCTTGCGCAGCACCGAGTCGCCGTTGTCACCATCGACCTCGGCAGGACCGGAGAAGCGCGCACCCTCGAGCGCGGGCTCTTCCTTGTGCTCCACGGCACGCGGGGCAGCCTTGATCTCGATGCGCAGAACCGTACGCAGATAATCCTCGTACATGGTATCGACGAGTATCTGGAACGCGCCGTAGGCCTCGGTCTTGTACTCGACCAGCGGGTCGCGCTGGCCAAAGCCGCGCAGGCCGATGCCGGTCTTGAGGTAGTCCATCTCCTGCAGGTAGTTCATCCAGCGGGTATCGATGACGCGCAGCATGACCTGGGTGTTGAGCTCGCGCATGAGGTCCTCACCCAGGCGCTCGGCCTTCATGTTGTAGCACTTCTCGACGTAGGCCAGGACATCGGCAGCCAGGGCCTCAAAGTCCTCGTCGGGGAACTTGGGCGTATCGATATGCCCGGTGAGCTCCACGACCCACTTGCGCAGGCCCTCGAGATCGCGCTCGCCCTCGTGGCTGTCCTTGGTGCAGAACTCCTGCACGCAGCGGTACACGGTATCGTGCATGACCTCGGTGATGTGGTCGGTCAGGTCCTTGCCGTCCAGAATCTTGTTGCGCTCGGCGTAGATGACCTGGCGCTGCTTGTTCATGACGTCGTCGTACTCAAGAACGCTCTTACGCATGGAGAAGTTGATGCTCTCGACCTTGTGCTGGGCGCTCTCGACGGCCTTGGAGATGATCTTGTGCTGGATGGGCATGTCGTCGCCCATGTCGGCCGTGACCATCATCTTGGAGACGCGGTCCATCCTGTCGCCGCCGAACAGGCGCATGAGGTCATCCTCGAGCGACAGGTAGAACTGGGTCTCGCCCGGATCGCCCTGACGGCCGGAACGGCCACGCAGCTGGTTGTCAATACGACGGGACTCATGGCGCTCGGTACCGATAACGGTCAGGCCGCCGGCGGCAAGCACGCGCTCGCGCTCGGCCTTGCAGGTCTCCTTGGCCTCGGCACTAAACTGCTCGAGCTGCTCGGGCGTCACGTCTTCCATGGTCAGGCCCTCGTACTCCAGGCGTTCGCGCACCAGCTCGTCGGGGTTGCCGCCCAGCAGGATGTCGGTGCCACGACCGGCCATGTTGGTGGCAATGGTCACGGCACCGTAACGTCCTGCCTGGGCCACGATATGGGCCTCGCGCTCGTGGTGCTTGGCGTTGAGGACCTCGTGCGCGATGCCGCGCTTGGTGAGGGCGGCAGACAGCTTCTCGGAGCTCTCGATGGAGACGGTGCCCACCAGGACCGGCTGGCCCTTGGCATGACGACGCTCAACGTCGTCGGCAACGGCGTTGTATTTAGCCTGGATGGTGCGGTACACCAGGTCCTCGTGGTCCACGCGCTGCACAGGCTTGTTGGAGGGGATGACCTCGACGGGCAGCTTGTAGATCTCGCGGAACTCGGCATCCTCGGTAAGTGCCGTACCGGTCATGCCAGAGAGCTTGTCATACAGACGGAAGTAGTTCTGCAGGGTGATGGTGGCCAGCGTCTGGTTCTCCTCGCGCACGAGCACGCCCTCTTTGGCCTCGATGGCCTGGTGCAGGCCCTCGGAGTAACGGCGGCCTTCCATAATGCGGCCGGTGAACTCGTCGACGATCTTGACCTCGCCGTTGGTGACCACGTACTGCTTGTCGCGGTGGAACATGTACTGGGCCTTCAGCGCCTGCTGCAGGTGGTTGACCAGCTGACCGGAGAGATCGGCATAGATGTCATCGATACCCAGGCGGCGCTCGATCTTCTTAAGGCCGCGCTCGGTGGCGGCAATGGTGTGCTTGGCCTCGTCCATGACGAAGTCGCCCGTGGGCTCAACGTCCTCGGTGGCGGTGAGCATGTCGTGCGACACGTCCTCGCCGCGCTCAAGGCCACGCACGGCACGCGCGAAGTCCTTGTAGGTGCTGGCGGACTTGGTGCCAGCGCCCGAGATGATCAGCGGGGTGCGAGCCTCATCGATCAGGATGGAGTCAACCTCGTCGACGATGGCGTAGTTGTGGCCACGTTGCACGCGCTGCTCGGGACGGGTAACCATGTTGTCGCGCAGGTAATCAAAGCCGAACTCGGAGTTGGTGCCGTAGGTGACGTCGGCCTGGTAGGCCGGGCGCTTGAGCTCGAGCGGCATGTTGTTCTGGAGCAGACCGACGGTCATGCCCAGGTACTTATAGATGCGGCCCATCCACTCGGAGTCGCGCTTGGCAAGGTAATCATTGACGGTAACGACGTGCACGCCCTTGCCGGCAATAGCGTTGAGATAGCCGGCCAACGTGGAGACGAGGGTCTTACCTTCGCCGGTCTTCATCTCGGCGATGTGGCCCTCGTGCAGTGCCATGGCGCCAATAAGCTGCACGTCAAAGTGGCGCATACCCATGGTGCGCTTGGAAGCCTCACGCACGGTGGCAAAGGCCTCGGGGAGCATGTCGTCGAGCGACTCGCCGTTGGCGTAACGCTCGCGGAACTTATCGGTCTGGCCGCGGAGTTCCTCCTCGGTCATCTTCTCAAACTGGGGCTCAAGACCGTTGATCTGGTCGACGATCTTGTAGTAGCGCTTAAGGTCCTTATCGGATCCAAAGGACAGCAGCTTTGACATGAATCCCATGTGGTTTTCCTTTTTGGCCATCGCCCACGCCGTGCAGCTGCGGGCGAGTTAAACACAGATGATTGTACTTTAGCCAAACAAGGCGCGGCCTATACGGTCGACCTCGACCGCCACGTAATAACTATGACCAACCTGCCAAAAAGGGACAGGTTTATTTTGACAGGTTTTATCTGGGCAAACGCCGCCTCTCTGTCATTTGGTGCCATGGGGACAGGTTAGTTTGCACTAATTAAAAAGAAAAGGGCCGCGCACCCAAATGGATGCACGGCCCTCATGCCATGAATGCGAGCGATTCCGCGGCGAGCTATTTACTCAGCAGCCTCGGTGGTCTCGGCCTCGGCAGCGGCCTCATCGACGGGAGCCTCTGCGGGAGCCTCGGCGGCCTGCTTGGCAGCCTCCTCGGCAAACTTAGCAGCACGCTTAGCCTTCTCGGCAGCCTTAGCCTCAGCGGCGGCCTTGCGAGCGGCCTCGGCCTCAGCAGCCTTGGCGGCCTTGGCAGCCTTGGCCTCCTCAGCCTTCTTGAGCTGGGCGGCAGCGGCGCCACCGAACTTGTCGGCGAAGCGCTGGACGCGTCCACCGGTGTCGACGAACTTCTGCTGGCCGGTGTAGAACGGGTGGCACTCGTTGCAAAGCTCGACCTTCATCTCGGACACGGTAGCGTGCGTCTTGAAGGTGTTGCCGCAGGAGCACGTCACCGTGCACTCGACATACTGGGGATGGATACCCTGCTTCATGGTAGGACTCCTTATTAGTCAGGCGCTGGTTACCGATCAGCGCATAAGGCGTCTTGGTTTCCGACCAAGACAACAAACTCGGCTATGGTACCACGGCACCGCGTGTCCCACAAAAGGTTCACGGTCTTTTCGGCACGACATGAGCTGGACCTTAAATATCAACTTCATCCGAACACTCCCCCACATTCATCTCTCGTATGTATCGAGGTATTCCTGCTTGAGCGTCTGCGAGGACGACTTGATCTTTTCCACGAGCGTGCCGGCCTCGATGAAGTAGAACGAGTCGGTGAGGTCTGCCAGGTCGTCGAGCAGATGGCTTGAAATGAGCACGCTGCGTCCCCGCGCCACTTCGCTGCGCATCGCGTCGCAGGAGGTTTTCCGTTTTCCCGGATCGAGGCCGTTCAGCGGTTCATCGAGGATGAGGTACGGGCAATCGGTCGCTATCGCCATGGCAAGCTTTACCTGCTGCTTCATTCCTGTCGAGAGTTTACGGGTCGGCTTGTCGAGATATGGGGAGATTCCGAGGGAG
>CAJLOU010000029.1 GCA_905208345.1 uncultured Collinsella sp. | reverse complement strand
CGCCGCGCGCTCGGGCGGCGCGCCAGGGAGATAGTGGACGAGATAGTCGAGAAGCGCGGCCTCAAGAAGGAGTAACATCGGGGCTTGCAGCGACGGACCTCAGGACACTCTTACACCACGTCTGCGCGCGCCACCAGGCGTATGACCGCCGCGAAGGGACCAGGGGCCCTTTCGCGGCGGTTTTTGCCAATCTGGTGCGTCTCAGATACAAGTGAGTAGACTTTTTTGAACCTGCCGAGCACATCGCGGCAAGTGCTCAATAAAATCGCAGGTCAGGGCTGTGGCGTTTTGAGGTGTGCTCGGCATCCCGCCAAAAGCCTACTCACTTGGTTTTACTGCTAGAAAACCGCCGCGAGGGAAAGTAGCTCCCTCGCGGCGGTTTTTGGCGTTTGCCCAGATAAAACCTGCCAAAATAAACCTGTCCCTTTTTGGCAGGTTATCGCTTCCAAAAGTGGAGGATGAGCGTCGTGCGGTTTTGCTGTTCGGTTTTGACCAGGATGTTGTGGATGTGGGTCTTGACGGTGCCCACGGCAAGGAATAGCTCGTCAGCGATCTCTTGGTTCGATTTGCCCAGTACGACCAGACGCATAACTTCGGTCTCACGGTTGGAGAGCTTGTAGGCGTTGCGATAGAAGGGCATCTGCTCTTCGATGTGTCGATCAAGATCGCTGACGTTCTTTTCCTCGGGCGCCTCCTGCATGCGGATTGAAAGCACGTGGTAGGAGTAGATGATCAGCAGAATCGCAAAGTAGCAGGCAAAGACGTTTTCGCTAAAGTTGCGCTCGGACAGATATAGTTGCAGCCAAGAGGGCGCCAGACTCATGGGGACAATCAGAATGTTGTAGAAATCCTCGGCAACGATGCAACCGACCAGAATAGCGCCGATAATCAGGTGCTTTCGTTGGTTGTTAACGCGTGCCTTCAGCTCGACTTGCGTGCTCTTGCGTGCCGTCCAAAAGATATATAGCCCCACGAAAACAAGGAATACCTGACGCATCGTGTAGTAGAGCCATTGATGAATGGGGCCGTAGGGGACAGCGACGATAATCAGCAGCTCGCTCAGCAAGAACGTTGCGACGGGAATGACAAACTGCTTTTTTGAATGCTTGTCGAGCAAATCCATGGCAATGAGCCAAATAAAAGCCTGCGAAGCGGTCGCCACAAAGGTCCGCAACACAGGCATGGTAATTGAGTAATAGTCGCTGGCTGGAAAACTCTGGTTTTGCAGCGTGTATTCAAAAAAGAAAATCTCGGTCATCTCGATGGCATAGCAGATAAATACGCCGCTGCCATAGATAAAGAAGCGTCGACGAGACGAGGCATAGGCGGCAAGCGAGAGCACCGCCGTCACAATACAGATCACGAGTATCGCTAGGGTATAGAAGAACATCAGGGTGTTCATCTGTCACCGTCCCATCTCATTTATTCTATGGCCGAGCTCTGTATACCTTGTGGGATATAGACGTCTCAACCCTTCGTTTCATTGCGGATTAGGCGCCGAGATACAGCATAGCCGTATACCGTTCGCGGTTCTAGATGGTAAACCCCCTGTAAACTCTTGACCTGCGGGTTTATATTGGTTTAGAGGGGGTGTAACTCCATGAACGGTCTTTAATCCCGAATAAACTAGGTAAAAATTGCATACGGGTGAATGATGGTCTTGTCAACACGAGGCGTGATGTTCGAGCGCCTCATAGTAATAGTCGGCAAGACCGACGGAAAGGAAATCGACATGGCACTGCCTAAGGATTTCATCGACACCAACGAGTTCACCAAAGAGCAGATCCTGGCTATCGAGGATCTTGGCCTGGCAATGAAGAAGGCCATCAAGGTTGACGGTTATTATCCGCACCTGCTCCGCAACCAGAGCCTTGGCATGATCTTCCAGCAGGTCTCCACCCGCACCCGTCTTTCCTTCGAGACCGCTATGACCGACCTCGGCGGCCATGCTCAGTTCTATGGCCCTGGCACCATCCAGCTCGGCGGTCACGAGTCCCTGGGCGACACCGCTCGCGTTATGGGCTCCCTGCTCGACATCATGATGGCCCGTGTTGACCGTCACAAGGACGTCGTCGGCCTCGCCGAGGGCTCCGCTGTGCCCGTCATCAACGGCATGTCCGAGTTCAACCATCCCACGCAGGAGATGGGCGACCTCATGACCATGCTCGAGAACCTCCCCGAGGGCAAGAAGATCGAGGACTGCACCCTGGCCTTCATCGGCGACGCCACCCAGGTCTGCGTCTCCCTCATGTTCATCGCCTCCAAGGTCGGCATGAAGTTTGTCCAGTTTGGACCTAAGGGCCACCAGATCCCCGACGGCGGCCTGCACGTCGGCACCGTCGAGGAGCGCGCCGAGTTCGGCAAGCAGATGATGGCCATCGCCGAGGAGAACTGCAAGGTCTCCGGTGGCTCCATCGTCATCTCCGACGACATCGAGTGCATCAAGGGCGCCGACTTCATCTACACCGACGTGTGGTATGGCCTGTACGACGAGGAGGTCTCGGGCGAGAACTACATGGACGTGTTCTATCCCAAGTATCAGGTCACCATGGACATGATGAACTTCGCCGGTCCCAACTCCAAGTTCATGCACTGCCTGCCGGCCACCCGCAACGAGGAAGTCGTCGACGAGGTCATGGACGATCCCGAGCGCTCCCTGTGCTGGGTCGAGGCCGAGAACCGCAAGCACTCCATCCGTGCTCTCCTTGCCGCCCTGGGCAAGCGCACCCCGCTCAACGACGAGGGCGTCGAGTACTCCGCCAAGGCCGAGCTCCACGCCGCTCTCGAGGCTCTCGAGCAGCTCTAAGCCTCAAGGCTGCTAAACGCACGTTTGCGGGCGGCGGATGCTCGTCTCCTGTCGCCCGCTCACCGAGGCCCAAGCAATTGCCTTAGTCCTTGGGGCCTCGGAT
Organism: uncultured Collinsella sp.; assembly: GCA_905208345.1. Taxonomy (GTDB): domain Bacteria; phylum Actinomycetota; class Coriobacteriia; order Coriobacteriales; family Coriobacteriaceae; genus Collinsella. The sequence goes on along the minus strand of CAJLOU010000029.1, from coordinate 17,279 downwards.
CTGTCCAAGACTGAGCGAAGGAGCTCATCATGAGCGACGGAAAGAAAAAGCTTTCCTTCTTGACGGTCATTTCGACCATCATCTGCGTCGTCTTCGTTTGCGAGGCCGCCGCTCCTGCTGCCGCCATTGGCAACCAGCAGTTCTTCTGGTGGATCTTCCTGATCCTGACCTTCCTGCTCCCTTACGGCATGGTTGTCGCCGAGCTCGGCACCACCTATGACGGCGAGGGCGGCATTTACGACTGGGTGCGCGATGGCCTGGGCGACAAGTGGGGCGCCCGCATTTCGTACTACTACTGGGTTAACTACCCGCTGTGGATCGCCTCGCTGGCCACCATGTTCCCCGATATTCTGGGCATGGTCTTTGGCGTCGAGTTCAATCTGATCGCCAAGATGGGTATCGATCTTGCCTTTGTGTGGATCGTCTACCTCATGGGCCGCTCCAAGGCGGCTGACTCCGAGTGGGTCCTTAACGGTGGCGCCATCATCAAGGTCGCCGTTGCCGTTATCGTCGGCGCTCTGGGCATTTGGTATGCCATGGAGAACGGTTTTGCGAACGACATGTCCGCTACCACGTTCCTGCCCGAGCTCACCAACACCAACGCTCTCGGCTACCTGTCGATCATCATCTTTAACTTCATGGGCTTCGAGGTCATCTGCACCATGACCGATGACATGGCCGATCCCGCTCGCGATATCCCCAAGGCCATCATCGTCGGTGGCCTGTCCATCGCCGTGATCTACCTGTTCGCTGGCTTTGGCATTGGCGCTGCGGTGCCGGCCGATTCCATCGACCCCGACTACGGCATGATCGTCGCAGTCCAGACCATGGTGGGCGACTCCATGATCTTTAAGGTCATCTGCATCGCCTTCCTGATCACCCTGTTCGCCAACATGGCCGCCTGGTCCTTCGGCGTTAACTCCGTCGCTCGCTACGCTGCCGAGCACGGCAACATGCCCAAGGTCTTCGCCTCGATGATCTCGGATGACGATATGCCCAACGGCGCCAACCTGGTCAACGCCATCGTTGCCTCCCTGGTGCTGTGCCTGCAGCTGGTTCCCATCGACGCCATCTCCAACGGTGTCTTCTGGATGCTCTTCGGCACCTCCGTCGTCTTCCTGCTGCTGACCTACATCCCGATGTTCCCGGCGTTCCTCAACCTTCGCAAGAACGACCCCGACCGCGAGCGCATCTTCACGTTCCCGTTTAAGGGCGCCATGATGAAGGTCATGCTGGCCATCCCCTGCATCGAGCTGGTCCTGGCCATCGTCGCAACGCTGGTGCCGTTCTCCGCCGCCGAGATTGGCGACAAGCTCCCGATGATCGTTATCTTCATCGTGCTCGTGCTCATCGGTGAGGTCGTCCGCATCGTCAGCGCTAAGGGCCGCGAGACCGAGTACAAGGGCCTCACTCCCGAGCTCGCAGCCCAGCGTCTCGCTGAGGAGGCCGCCGAGGCCGAGGAGAACTAGAGCACCCGGATTCGGGGCTCCAACCCTCCTCGTGTACCAACGCGCGCTTCGTCGGGCTTGTCGCTCCCGACTCCGGGCACTCTAGCCTCTTCGGAGGCGTGCCCAAGCGACAGGTTTGCTAACCATTCCCCCGGGGTGGGTGTGAGCGATAGCTCCGGTAACCACCGCCCACCCCAATCTCTCTTCCGTATCCTTCGTGCGTTTTGTCTCCGCGCACTTGGTTACGTCGTCGCTTGCCGGTGCGATTCCGTGAAAACCGGCACCGGGCGCCCCGACCTTTGCCGGGGAACGGGCGCCTACCATCTCTTGGTTTTAGGCTGCGGGCAACCCGCCCGCAGCAAGCGATCGTTCGATTTGGAGGAAATCTTATGCGTACGATCACCGAGTCCGAGTCCACCCCCAAGGCCGACGGCTTCTTCATGCCCGCCGAGTTCGCCCCGCAGGATCGCGTGTGGATGGGCTGGCCCCACCGCACCGACACCTGGGCCCACGGCGCCAAGCCGGCCCAGAAGCAGTATGCCGCCATCGCCCGCGCCATCTCCGAGTTCACCCCGGTCTATATGTGCGCCAACCAGGTCGACTACGCCAACTGCAAGGCCGTCTTCGAGAACGACGAGAACGTCACCGTCATCGAGATGACCACCGACGACGCTTGGTTCCGCGACACCGCTGCCACCTACGTCATCAACGGCAAGGGCGAGAAGCGCGCCAACCACTGGCACTTCAACGCCTACGGCGGCCTCGTCGACGGCCTGTACTTCCCGTGGGACAAGGACGAGCAGATCGCCCTCAAGATGGCTGAGCTCTCCGGCTGCCGCCGCTATCGTCCCGATGACATGATCCTCGAGGGCGGCTCCATCACCGTCGACGGCGAGGGCACCCTTGTCGTGACCGACCAGTGCCTGCTTTCCCCGGGCCGCACCTGCTCTGCGGTGCTCGAGGAGGAAGAGGATCCCGAGTCCATCTGGCCCAAGTACCACAAGAAGTTTGAGCCCTGGAGCGAGGAGCTTCGCGCCTACATGGACGAGCACCTCAAGGATTACCTGGGTGTCGAGAAGGTCATCTGGGTCAAGGAGGGCATCGACCCCGAGGAGACCAACGGCCACATCGACGACGTCGCCACGTTCATCGCCCCGGGCGTCATGGCCTGCATCTGGACCGACGATCCCGAGTATCCGTTCTACGAGCAGTGCCACGCTGCCTATGAGACCCTCTCCAACGCCGTTGACGCCAAGGGCCGCAAGATGAAGGTCTACAAGCTCTGCATGCCCGTGAACCCGCTGTTCATGGACCAGGCTTCCTGCGACACCATTGACGCCGACGAGAACGCCGAGCCTCGCGTCCCCGACGAGCCGCTGATCGCCTCCTACATGAACTACCTCGTGACCAACCACGGCGTTATCGTCCCGCAGTACGGCGACGAGAACGACCAGCTGGCCGTCGACACGCTCCAGAAGATCTACGACGAGGTCTGGGGCGAGGGCGTCTACAAGTGCGTCGGCGTTCAGTCCGAGCAGGTCGTCTTCGGCGGCGGCAACATCCACTGCATCACGCAGCAGGAGCCGTCCGCGTAATTGTCTGTCTTCCCGAGGCACGGCACCTTGCCCTTCAATCGTCGGGCATGACCTTAAGGTCTATGCCCTCCTCTTTCAGGGCAATCTGCCGCACCTCGGAAACCCAGCCAATCACGCAGACGCTTAATCGTCTGGCTTTCCGAGGCACCCCATCTCGCCGCTCAAACCGTCGCTCGCGTACCAAAGTACGCTTCGCCCCTCTTTCGCGGCGACCTGGGGCACCTCGAAAACCCAGCCGGTCAAGCGGACAGGTGGCGTGTCGTCCCATCTCGGGGCATTGATGGGCTGCTACTTGATGTCTTGGTCGGCTGGGTTTTTCTTTGGGCACTCCGTTGCCTCCACTTCGGAGTGCCCGCCTCTTTGATTGAGTACGCGTCTGATCTGGGATTTATTGCGGGTTAGGCCAATTGTTCGCTTGAATATCCCAGGTCAGACGCGTCTTCAATTGCCGAAAGTTTCCGGTTGCGAGCGCGACCGTTTTGATCGGAGTATCTATGTACCAGCGTATCGTTATCTACACGCGCCTGTTCCGCGAGCGTTGGTCCAACAATTGCATCCTCTCTTCTCTTTGGGATGGCACCTGCACCGGTGACGCGGCCTGCAACCCTACCTTGGGCTGCGCCTTCGGTACAGATGCCATCCTTTTTGCTGTAGGGGAAGCGTGCCATGGCAGGTAAGAAGTTCTCCCTGATCGAGGTCATCCTCTCGGTTATCTGCGTTGTCTTTACCATCGAGGCGGCTGCTCCGGCATCTGCCATGGGTAACGTGCAGTTCTTCTGGTGGATCTTCCTCATCATTACGTTTTTGCTTCCCTATGGCCTGGTGGTGGCCGAGCTCGGTACGGCGTTCGATTCCGAGGGCGGCCTGTACGATTGGGTTCGCCTGGGCTTGGGCGACCGTTGGGGCGCCCGCTGCTCCTGGTGCTATTGGGTCAACTTTCCACTGTGGGTGGCAAGTATCGCCTGCATGTTTCCCAGTGTCATCAATGCGGTATGGGGCATCGAATTTTCGCTTGGGGTCCGAATTGCCATCGAGCTTGCCTTTGTGTGGGGCGTCACGGTCATGGCAATGCAGCCGGTGGCCGAGGCCGATTGGGTCATGGATGGCGGCGCCGTCATCAAGGTGCTCATTACCGCCGTGGTGGGAATCGTCGGCATCTGGTTTGCCTGCAACAACGGCTTTGCCAACGATATGTCGTTTAAGACCTTTGTCCCCGATTTGGGAGACACTAACTCACTGACGTATCTTTCGATCATCCTCTTCAATTTTATGGGCTTTGAGGTGGTCGCGACCTTTGCCAGCACGATGAAAAACCCGTCGCGCGATATCCCCAAGGCGGTTATCGCCGGTGGCGTTGCCATTGCGACCATTTACATCATCTGTGGCGTTGGCATTGGGGCCGCGGTCCCCACCGAGCAGCTTTCGCTCGATTCGGGCATTGTGGACGCGGTCGGCGCCATGGTGGGGCGCAGCCACCCGCTGACAATGATCGTGGGCATGGCCTTTTTGGTAACGCTGTTTGCCAACATGATTTGTTGGAGCTTTGGCGTCAACAACGTGGCGAGCTATGCCGCGCGCCATGGCAACATGCCGCGTCCCTTTGCGCTGGTGTCCAAGAAGACCGGCATGCCCAACGGCTCGGCACTCATTAACGGTTGTTTTGCCAGCTTGGTGCTGCTACTTCAGATTCCGCTGGGCGAAGGTTCCGACGTCTTTTGGGTCTTCTTCTCGATGAATGTCGTCTTTCTGCTCATGAGCTATATCCCGATGTTCCCGGCGTTTTGGCGCCTGCGTAAATACGACGACCGCCCGCGTGTGTTTCGCGCGCCCTTCGAGGGCAAGGTGCTTGCGGTAGCGCTTGCGGTGCCGGTGGTAGAACTCGTGCTTTCGATTGTTGCGACAATCGTGCCGCTTAACAGCTCGCCCGCCGAGATGTCAAAGTTGCCGATCCTCTTGGGTGTGGTGATCGGCGTGTTGCTGGGCGAGGTTTCGCGCCTCATATCGCGCCGCGGCCGCAGTGTCGACAATCCCGGCGTCGGTGCAAGGGAGTCAGGTTACTTTGCATCAAAATAGTAGCGCCGCGAGTTGCGCGGCGCTTGATGCATCTTGGATTACTGTTCGTGGTGCTCGGGATCAGAAGCGAGCTTAGGCGCAAAGTAGGGGACGTGGCCCAGGTAGGGGCAGCTGTCCGAACGCGCCTCAACGGCGCAGGGGACATTGTCGTAGGTCATGGAAGAACCGAGTCGGGTGATGGCCTTGGCGGCGGGCGCGACGAGCATCTTGAGCGGAGCGATCGGTGTCATGGCATCTCCTTTCATCGGTGAGACACAGCTTGTTTATCTAAACGATACAGTACGTTTAATCGGTGAGTCTAATCTTGCGGCAAAGAATCTGTCAACATCCTCACAGCATCTAGACAGGGGAGGCGGGCATGAGTTTCGCGGTCTATATCTACACCACGATTATCATGGGTGTGGCTCTGGTGACCAGTGCCGTGGCATTGGTGGTTTGGCTCATGACGCGCCGTCGCGACAGCCTCGTGGCCGCGGCGGGTTTTTTGCTCTATATGCTCGATATGTCGGTCATCTTTTTTGACGAGTACAATCGGCTCAAATACGACTACGCCGTTACCTTTAGCGAGCCGCTGCAGCACCCCTTGCTGCGCTGCGTGCTTGGTATTGCCATCTATGCCTGCGTGGTGCTATGGATGTTTGCGCGCTTGCGCAAAAGACCGACGTCGCGCATGCTCGGACTCGCTATCGTGCCGTTTTCAATCTTGCAATTGCTGCTGGTGCCTCGCAGCGGCGCTGCCGGAGAGGTGCAGCAGTATCTCTTTTGGCTCACGCGTGACCTGGGTAATGTAGGATGTCTTGCCTATGCCGCCTGGCATTACCGGTACAGAGCAACGCGTGTTGAGAAACTCGACCTCGACCGCTCAAAGCTCTTTTGGAAGGTGGCCTTCGTTCTTGTGTTTTGCGTGATCGCCGAGGACACCTACATGATCTTGTTCTGCCGCCCCGACTCCCAAAACCCCGTCATCGGCCTCTTTTTGTGGTATCTGTCCGAGCGCAATATCTCCGAAAACGTGCTGCTCGTGGTATGCGCGGCTCAGCTTTTTTGCCAGTTTAGCCATATCCTGCGTGTGTATGCCCGTCATCCGCGTGCCGATGAGGACGTGGCAGCCGAGAGCGCAAGCTCTGAGGACGATCTCGCATCGCGTGTGGTGATTTATGCCGACGCCCATAAGCTGTCACGGCGCGAGCAGGAGGTGCTCACGCTGGTGCTGAAGGGCAACGACGCCCAAAACATCGCCAGCGAGTTGGTCATCAGCCCTGGCACGGTCAAGGCACACTTGCATCGCATCTACGTTAAAAGCGGCGTCTCCAACCGAGATGACCTTATAGATACCTTTTGGCGTTCCTAGCCTCATTCTTCCTCGCATGCGGGTCTTGCTGTGTGGGCGGCCACACCGTTGGGCGTAATGAAGCGGTAATAATCTCAGACAATAAACCTGCAGGTAAAGCGTGTAAACCTGCTTAAACTGACCGTTTGCGGTCCCTGGCCTTGGCACGGGTTTGCCCCTGTGTATCAATGGGTGTAGCGCGAAGCCGCGGACGTGGGACAGACGTCCGAGCACGGCTTGTAGGCACGCGCCGATGCGGGAGCGCTACGCTCCCAACCGAGTGCCCACGCGGGCGGTGCGTCCGCGTTACAACCAAAGATGCCTGAGGAGGCTCGCATGGACAAGGCTGATGTAGTTATCAAGAGCGACGCCGTCTTTACCGGCGATGGGCTCGAGCCGTTTAAGGGCGGCGTTGCCGTGCGGGGCGATAAAATCGTTGCCTGCGGTGACGATGCTCACCTGGCACCGTTTATCGGTCCCGATACCGAGGTGCGCGACTTTGGCGACCAGCTCGTCATGCCCGGCCTGATCGACTCGCACACGCATTTTGCCCAGGGCGCGTTTATGACCGACCCCGATTTTGCCGTCAACCTCATCGACTGCACCAGTTTTGAGATGGCGATGGAACGTGTCGTGGCGTTTGCGGCCGACCATCCCGATAACGAGTGGATTCTGGGCTGCCAGATTATCCAGTTCCAGTGGGATGTCCCCGAGATGCCCACGGCCGCGATGATCGATGAGTACATCTCCGACCGCCCGGTATTTCTGCAGCAGGTTGACTTGCATACCTTTAGTGCCAATACCTGCGCCATCAACAAGGTGGGAGTAACTTCGCAGACGCCCGATCCCGCAGGCGGCAAGATCCTTAAGGATGCCGACGGCAATCTGACGGGCGTGTTTTCCAACAACGCCGGCGCCTTCTTTATGGACGAGGTCTACGACCCAGCGCCCGAGGTTGTTGACGCGTCGTTTGCAAAAACCGCCCGGCGCGCCAATGCCCTGGGAATCACTACGGTCGGCATGGTCAATCCTACGTTTGTGAGCATGGAAAACCCGTATGCGGTGTTGGCAGGTCTTAATGCCAAGGGCGACTTGCCGCTGCGCGTGTTCCTGTACACCGACCTGTTCGAAAACGAGTCCTTGACGCTCGAGCAGATCAAGGAGAAATACGCCTTCCCGGGTACGCAGGTGGAGTGGCACGGCTTTAAGCAGTTCCTTGATGGTGTGTGCTCCGACCATACCGCCTGGATGATTGAACCCTATAGCAACGCACCCGACACCTGTGGTGAGCCCGCGGAGGAGCCGGAGCGCATCCGTGCTGCCATCCTGAGGGCGCAGGAATGGGGCGTTGACACGCGCATCCATGCAATCGGCGATCGCTCGGTGCGTTTTGTGCTCGATTGCTTTGAGGAGGGCGAGCGCTTGCATGGCAAGCGGGATTGTCGCCACTCCATGGAGCACAACGAGACGGTTCAACCCGAGGATATGCCGCGTTATGCCGAGCTCGGCGTCTGCCCCGGCATGCAGCCGTGGCACATGCTGCTCGATATGGCTGACCTTGCCAAGGACGAAGCCGTGGGTCCCGAGCGTGCCGCGCTTTCGTGGCCCCTGCATAGCCTGCTTGCCAGCGGAGCCGTGGTGCACCTGGGCAGTGACTTCCCCGTTGTGGGCTTGGAGCCCATGGAGGAGGTGTACGGCGCGGTCTTCCGCATGCTCGAGGACGGTTCCAACCCTGAGGGCTGGTTCCCCCAGGAGCGCATTACCATGGCCGAGGCTCTGCGCGCCTACACCTATGGCAGCGCCTACGCCATGCATGCCGAGGACCGCATCGGCACGCTCGCGTGCGGCAAACAGGCAGATATCTGCGTGCTCGACCGCAATCTCTTTGATTGCGAGCCGGCCGAGGTGCTCGAGGCTACCGCAGCCCTCACGATGATCGCCGGCAAGGTGGTCTTTGAGGCATAGCGCCATCGTTTGATTGGGCGGCTTGGTGCCAGTTGTCAGCCGCCTGACATCCATTCAGCACTACTCTCTCAAGGAAAGGGGAGAACAATGGCAGAAGAAGTAACCGCTGCCGTGGAGGAGGAGCGCGAGCTCGCCTCCCAACCGATTCCCGGTCTGGTGCGTAAGTACACCATCGTCACCGGCCAGGGCATGCTCGCCCAGATCATCATGGTGGTCCTTGAGGGCCTCGTGATGGGTTGGGGCCTAGGTGCCCACGGCCTGGCATGTGTCTCGATCATTATGTCGGTCGAGTACATCAACCTGGCCTTTGGCAACCTGTTTGGCACCGGCGTGCCCGCCGTGGTGGGCAACCTTTTGGGTGCCGGCGACATCAAGGGCGCAAGCAAGGCTTTTAGCCAGGGCTTTTGGCTCACCACGATCGTGAGTGTGCTGCTTGCTGTGGTGATGGCAGTGTTTACCGAGCCCATCTGCACATTCTTTGGCGCCACGCCCGACATCATGGCCGATACCGTTGCCGGCGTGCGCACCTTCGCCGTGCTGCTGCCGCTCACGGTCATTGGCCAGATGATCACCGCTGTGATGCGTGTGGACGAGAAGGTTCAGATCCAGGCCAACCTCATGACCGTTTCGGCCATCGTCGCCATCTGTTGGCTCGCGCTTTCCACGTTTGTGCTCAAGTTTGGCGTTATGGGCGCCGGCGTGTACTACGGGCTTTCCATCGGTATCTGGGCCATCGGTATCTTCTGGTTCATCGGGGGCAAAAAGTCCCAGCTCCAGATTAGCCTGGCCGACCTTAAGCTCGACCTCGCCATCTGCGGCCAGATCTTCAAGATCGGCTTCCCGTTCTTCCTGGTCCAGGGTGCGACCTTTATCTTTAATACCGTTTCCAACTCGCTTTTGGGTTCGCTCGGCGGCGACATGGGCTCGCTCTACATCGCAGCCTTTGGCGTGATCAACGGCTACATCCTCTACATTACCATGATGGTTGCCCAGTGCTTCTCCTACGGTCTGCAGCCCATCGCTGCCTTCAACGCCGGCGCAAAGGCTTGGGCACGCCTTAAGGAGACGCTCTCCTGCACGCTTAAGTACCAGGTTGTGACGCTGGCGCTGGTCACCGTCGCGCTCTGGCTTGCCGCCACCCCGGTGTGCGCCTTCTTTGCCGGCAGCGATCCTGCGCTCGTTGAGGTTGCCGCCAACGCCACGCGTACTGTCATCCTGGCTGTTGCCCTGGGCTATCTTGCCATGACCATGTCGATGTATTTCCAGGCGGTCGAGAAGGTGGGTGTCGCCACGTTTACGGGCCTGCTTCGCTATGTGATCTGCTCGGTGCCGCTTATGTACCTCCTCGGTAACATGATGGGTGTCGAGGGCGTGTGGATCGCCCTGGTGGTGGCCGATGCCATTACTGGCATCATCTCCATTGCGCTCGCCGCGCACGAGTCCAAGCGCCTTGCCACGCTCTAGGCTCGGACATGGCTGGCGTACGATAGTCGAACAAGTTAACTCGCCTGCAAGCCACCACAATGGGGACAGCCCCCATTGTGGTGGCTTTTGTTATTTAGGGTCTGAGATTTCGGCTCTATAAATAATGCTTTTGAACTGGGTTACTATAAGATTATGGTAAACGCTACTATAAGATTATGGAGAATGAAACTATTCGATTATGGTAACAGCGTAATAAGGGGCGTTGATATGGCTGAGTTCATTAACAGGGATTTGCATGAGTTGCTCATTCGCATGGCAGGCTGGTTTCCTGTTGTGTCGTTGACAGGGCCTAGGCAGAGTGGTAAGTCTACGCTGGTTCGGCATGCCTTTCCCGACTATTCCTACGTCACGCTTGAGGACCCTCAAACGAGGCGCGCGGCCTTGGAGGATCCGGTGAGTTTTATCCGCAACCGAAAGGGCGGACTCATCATCGATGAGGCGCAATACGCCCCGGATTTGTTTTCAATGATCCAGGTTGTTTCGGATGAGCGGGGAGACGCCGGTCAATACATCCTTACAGGCTCGCAAAACTTTTTGATGATGAAAAGCATCGGGCAGTCTCTTGCCGGGCGAGTCGGGATCTTAAAATTGCTGCCATTATCGTTTCGAGAAGCGGAGAGGGGCCAGCAGGGGCAGCTGGAAGTGGATTTGTTCGCGCTCGAAGGGGGATACCCTCGCCTGCGTTCCGCCGGAATGCCGTCCTCGGTTTATTTTCCCAGCTATATCGATACCTATGTTGAGCGCGATGTTGTGGGCTTGCTTGATGTGCGCAATAAGGCGGAGTTTCATAAGTTTTTGTCCATAATTGCTCAGAGCGTCGGTGCCCTCATCAATATATCCTCGCTTTCTCGAGATACGGGCGTGAGCGTATCGACCATTAAAAGCTGGTTGTCCATTCTGGAGCAGAGCTACCTGACGTTTTCGCTGCAGCCCTATTATGCAAATGCCAAGAAGCGTCTAACTAAAACGCCCAAGCTCTATTTTTACGACACGGGGCTGCTCTGCTACTTGCTCAAAATTGGATCACTGGAGCAACTATTGGAGAGCCCTTATCTGGGGGCCGTTTTCGAAAACCTCATCGTTTCCGAAACGGCGAAGAGCCATCTCAACGTGGGCGAGAATCCCGAGCTGTATTTCTATAGGGACGACAGCAAGCGTGAAATCGATTTGCTCGACTGTACAAACTCAGGGAGTCCCAAGGCTATCGAAATAAAATCATCCAGAACGTATCACGATAAGTACGCCCGCCATCTACAGACTGTATGCGATGAGATCGACATTGCAAAAGATGCGCGCTATGTTGTGGCCCGCGTGGACTCAACGTATGAGTCGAAAGACTGTAGTGTGGTTTCGGCGCGTGATTGGCTTTTACGATAACAAGCTCGGCGTATTAACGGCTGCCGCGAAGGGAACCGGCCCCCTTTTTGCGGCGGTTTTTGCCTATCTGGTGCGTCTTAGATGCAAGTGAGTAGACTTATTTGGATATGCCGAGCACATCGCAACAAATACTCAATAAAACCGCAGGTCAGAGCTGTGGCGTTTTGGGGCGTGCTTGACCTCCTGCAAAAAGCCTACTCACTTGGTTTTTCTGCTAGAAGACCGCCGCGAGGGAAGGCAGCTCCCTCGCGGCGGCTGACATTTGCCCAGATAAAACCTGCCAAAATAAACCTGTCTACTCTTTGAGCCAGAGCCGACACTAATTCAAATGGCGAAATCAAAGGGCGTTCTCTGCATGGAGGGCGCCCTTTTTTATCGCGGGATGTTTTGCGTGGCAGTCATGAGGCCCAGGCGGTTGCTGACGCCGAGCTTGCGATAGATGGCGTTGACATGCTTCTTGACGGTTGACTCGCTTATGAATAGCTCGTTTGCCATCTGTTTGTTCGTTTTGCCGTCGAGCATGAGCCGCATGACTTCGGCTTCGCGCGGTTGGATATTGTGTTATGTAATGAAAGCATTTAGCTGGTTTGTGTCTTCTGTCTGGGTGAGTTTAATGCCCCGAGGATAGAGGTTGGCGAGCGCGAGGCTCGCGTGCCGAGCGACTTCGAGCAGGATTGCGAGCTCGGTGTCGGTGAAGTCTCCGGCCGTGCGTTCACGAAACAGGGTGATGCTTCCTAGCGGGCTGTCGTTGTGCGCGAGCGTGGCCGTACAGCCAAAGTAGACGCCCTGCGGTTCCATCCATTTGCGATAGATGGGCGTGGCATCGCGTCGCTCGACGTCGACGAGGTCGAGGTCGCGGTAGACGCCGACCTTATGTAAGTCAAAGCTCCATGTTGTATAGTCCATCGCGGCGTAGCGGTTGTAGTAGTCGCTCAGTGCGCGGTCGTCCATTCCGCTGCTTGCGGGGTGGACGTAGCGTGGGGCATCACTGCCCGCTGCCTCGATCAGGTCGAACATGGCGATCCGATGGGGCACGAGCCCTGTCGTTCCCTCGAGGGTCTCCTTTTGCAGCTTATCGACACCGTGTGATGCGTGGATTGCAAGCGCGAGCTCGTTGAGAGCAGTCTAGGTCGTACTGTCCAACTCAATAGTCTGCTGATTATTGCATGGGGGCATAGGGCATCCTTTCCATTGTGGAACCCAGTATGTCATGTTCTCGGCCTGAATAGAACTTTAGGTCAGCGAATGGTATACCGTCGGTCGCTGAAAGGGGCTCGAGGGACCATTGAGAACATCTCGGTGCGGCCGCATCATGGTCTCGTCAAGCAAAAGCACCGAGATTTAGGAGCTTGAAATGAAGACCATTTACGAGAGCGAGTCTACGCCAAAGAAGGACGGATTCTACATGCCCGGCGAGTACGAAGAGCAGGAGCGCACCTGGATTTTGTGGCCGCATCGCTCGGATGTGTGGCGCTGTGGTGCCAAGCCGGCGCAAAAGGTCTTTACCGAGATTATTAAGACCGTTGCACGTTTTCAGCCCATCACTGTGGGCGTCAACACTGAAGACTTCCCCGCGGTGTGTGAGATCTTCGACGGCGTTGAGAACGTGCGCGTTATCCACATGGAGTACAACGACAGCTGGATTCGCGACCCCGGCCCGGCGTTTCTTGTCAACGACAAGGGGGACGTGGCACTCTCGCACTTCCACTTTAATGCTTACGGCGGTTTCATTGACGGCCTGTATTTCCCGTGGGACAAGGACGCTTCCATTGGCCTGCAGGTGGCACAGCTCGAGCAGGTTAACCGCTATCGTCCCGAGGATTATATCCTCGAGGGTGGCTCGTTTAACTGCGACGGCCAGGGCACCGTGGTGACCACCGAGATGTGCCTGCTCAATGAGGACCGCAACCCCCAGTACACCAAGGAGCAGATCGAGGAGAAGCTTGCCGAGTACCTGGGCATCGAGAAGGTCATTTGGATCAAGGATGGCATCGACCCGTTTGAGACCAACGGGCACGTGGACGACGTCGCATGCTTTAGTGCGCCCGGCGAGGTCTGCTGCATGTGGACCGATGATCCCAACCATAAGTTCTACAAGGAGTGCCAAGAGGCGTATAAGACGCTTTCCGAGACGACGGATGCCCGTGGCCGCAAGCTCAAGATCCACAAGGTGATTATGCCTGCGACCTCGGTATATATGACCGAGGAGGAGGCCAGCACGATTGACCCCGTCGAGGGCGTGCTGCCGCGTACCCCCGAGGATGCTTTCGAGCCGAGCTACCTCAACTTCCTGCCCATCAACGGCGCAGTGCTTGTACCGCAGTTCGGCGATCCCAATGACGCCCAGGCGCTCAAGGATATCCAGGCTGCTTATCCGGACCGTGAAGTCATCGGTATCATGACTCGCGAGGTTATCTACGGCGGCGGCAACATCCACTGCATCACCCAGCAGCAGCCCAAGGCGCGCTGTAAATAGCAGTTCCATGGTGAACAGTGCTTGATTGTCCGCACGCGAAAGTCCGCCGACTTCAATGGTCGGCGGACTTTTTGTGTGGTGGTTTCAGCTGAACGGCGGGCCGTGCGGCTTGGGTGTGCGGGCACACAATCTGGGGAAACCAAACAGATTGGGGCCTTATATGATCGACTCGAAGGGAAACGTGCGACCCGAGGGCATGTTTAACAGGGCGTACCTGGCCCCCGAAGCCCAGCGCGCATACGATACGCTGCTCGAGTGCGTGCTCAACGGGCAGAAGGGTTGCGAGGCTTCGGCGCATGCGGGCATGGATACCATCAAGGCGCTCGTATAGCTTTACGCTTTCGGATGTGACACATAGGACTGCGTGCGCCGCTCCCGGCTATATTGCCCCCGAGGTGCTTCAACTCATGGAGATAGCCGGCATCAGCGATTTCGAGAGCTTGGCAGCGTCCACGAATGCCCCCGTGTTTACGCCACAGACGGATGACTTTGGACTCGCGGTCCATATCTTTAAGATGCTTAACCGCGGAATACACCCATACGCTTCTGGTGAGCTGGACTTGGACATATTTGACCTGGACGACGATGACATTCCGCCTGCACCATTGATAAACAGCTGGGTGTGTAATGGGCACAGCCCGTTTGTGGGGACGTTGGTCGGATACGTTGTCCCAAAGTACGCTCTTGAGCTCGATGATTTTAGCGGCACTATGGGCGAGGCACTCCGTCGATCGCTGTATGGCAGGGCGGAGGAGCGTCTTGACGCACGCACATGGGCGCGCCTGCTCGACCGCTATCTATCCGAGACAGTTGTGTGCAAGCGTGGCCATCTCCACCACTCGTTACAGCACGAATGCCCTTGCTGCCGAGGAGAGCGCGCCTTGTTGACTCGTCTTGGTTGATGGTTTGGGCCGTCTTGTAGAAAGCCCGTGAGGCGACATGCAAGTTAATCCTGCGTGTCGCCTCCGTACATATAGACGATAAATCCGTCGCCGGTGTCCTAGCTGTGATCCTCCAAGATGCGCTTCATGTTGAGGTGCTCGTAGAACTGCCAGTCGGAGTTGCAGTCGCTCATCAGGAAGAATTTGGTGCACCCGGCTTTGGCGAGTTCGGCGCGCGCAAGGTCGATGAGCGCACGGCCGAGCCCCTTGCCCTGCCATTCGGGCACGATGATGATCAGGTTGAGCTGGCCTTGGGCATATTCGTTGCCCGTGGCGGCAAAGCGGTCGGCTGTTGCCTTCTCGCGGCTATCGCCAAAGAGCGAGCCTTCGAGCTTGGCATCGGCGGTCTTTGCCATCTCGGTTGCCTGGACGAACATCTCGTTGTAGCAGGGCTCCCACGTGGGATTGGTGCGTGGTTTGCCGTCTTCGAAGATACCGATGCAGCAAGCGGCGATGATGCGGCCTTCAGCTTCGGCAACGAGCGCGATGGGGGAGCGCTGCAGCTGCATGGCGATGTTAAAGCGCGCACAGAAATCGGCGGCTTCGACGTCGCCTCGGTTGCGCAGCGTGTTGCACCACAGCTGGTTGTAGATGGCGGCGATGCCGGCCAGGTCATCGAGCGTGGCGGCACGCAGAGTTACGTTGTCAAGGCTCATGGGGGCTCCTTCCAAGTTGGGTCAGGCCACCCCTGAGTGTGACATGGACGCAGGACGGCCGCATCGACCATTCGGCAGGCGAGCCTCGAATCCTCGGGGACGGAGGGTCCTAAGAAGGAATGAGGGCGGATTTTCGGACACTTGCTCGATGAGAGTGGATAATCTCCCACTTTTAGCGCTGGTATAGGCCAAAAACGGGAGATTATCCACTCTCATTCTGGGTAGTCGTTGGGGACGTTCTTAAACGACCAGTCATTAAAGAACGTCCCCAATGACTACCCCAAGGAACATCCCAAACTGCCGGCAGAA
Organism: uncultured Collinsella sp.; assembly: GCA_905208345.1. GTDB lineage: Bacteria > Actinomycetota > Coriobacteriia > Coriobacteriales > Coriobacteriaceae > Collinsella. Next base: position 1,624 of record CAJLOU010000029.1, on the reverse strand, counting down.
AAGGAACGTCCCTAACTGCCGCATCCGGAGTAAGACAACGCCGCAGGTAGAGGACGGACAGCGAGCGGGCCGCATTTGAGACAAGGTGACGTGAAACGAAAGGGCGCTGACCTTCTGGTCGCGCCCTTGAAGTTGAACGTCAGATTGTCCAAATGCGGCCCGCGTAACTAAACCCGCTCCGCGATTTCGTGGATGAGGTAGTCGGTCTTTTCCCAGCCCAGGCACGGGTCGGTGATCGACTTGCCAAAGACGCCGCCGTCGACCGGCTGGTTGCCATCCTCCAGGTAGGACTCGATCATAAAGCCCTTGACCAGCTTGGAGATGGACTCGTTGCGGCGGCAGCTGTCGAGCACCTCCTTGCAAATGCGATACTGCTCCAGCGGACGCTTGCCCGAGTTGTCATGGTTGCAGTCGATGACCGCTGCCGGATTGGCATAGCCGGCGTGCTCGGTATAGCGCTCGGCCAGGCGCTCCAGGTGCTCGTAGTGGTAGTTGGGGTAGGTGCGGCCATCGAGGCCGATGTAGCCGCGCATGACAGCGTGCGCGAGCGGGTTGCCATCGCACTCGACTTCCCAGTTACGGAAGATAAAGCTCTGGTGAGCCTGGGCGGCGTAAATAGAGTTGAGCATAACGGTGGTGGAACCAGCGGTGGGGTTCTTCATGCCGACGGGCACCGAAATGCCGCTCGACACCAGGCGATGCTCCTGGTTTTCGACCGAGCGTGCACCCACGGCGACGTAGCTCAGCAAGTCGACGAGATACTGATAGTTGGAGGGGTAGAGCATCTCGTCGGCGGTGAAGAAGCCCGTTTCCTCAATAACGCGCAGGTGCATATGGCGGATAGCCTTGACGCCCTCGAGCAGGTCGTCGGGGGCCTCGGGATCGGGGTTATGCAGCAGGCCCTTGTAACCGGTGCCCTTGGTACGCGGCTTGTTGGTGTAGACGCGCGGAATGATGATGAGCTTGTCCTTGACCTCTTCGGCGGTCTTGGCCAGGCGGTTCATGTATTCGAGGACCGAATCCTCGCGGTCGGCAGAGCACGGGCCGATGATGAGCACCTTACGTGCGTCCTCGCCGGTAAAGACTTTGGCGACCTCGGCGTCAAATGCCTGCTTTTTGGCGGTAAGCTCGGCAGAAAGCGGCATTTCCTCGCGGATCTCCATGGGGATCGGCAGCCTGCGTTTGAATTCCATGGCCATAGGGGTCTCCTCAATCTATAGAAAGAGCAATAAGCGTATTGTCGAATGCTCGGCATTATCCGCTGTCGCACGCTAAAGTGCAAGCCCTTGTCACCCCGAAACCTACCAAAAAGGGACAGGTTTATTTTGGCAGGTTTTATCTGGGTAAACGTCGGCGGATGCCGGGAGGGAGCGGCGCCGCGCGGGACCCTAAGGCTGTTGTCAGTTCCCCAGGAAATACCCTGTGGGCAAAAAATGCCAAATATGAGTACGGTTGCTATCTCAGTAGCATATTGCCTTCGCAAAATAATAGACATAACAGCAAAATATGTTTATTAACGCAAACACATATAAGTCCGCTATAGGGCTGTTTGATCAATTTAGGGACGCGTGTAGGTAGCGCGCAGAGATGTGGTGTAAGAGGCGGGGCATGCCCCGCCTCTTCT
>CAJLOU010000028.1 GCA_905208345.1 uncultured Collinsella sp. | reverse complement strand
GCATTCTCTACGTCTCCCACGAGACTGGCGATTTCAAGATGCGCAGGACTAACCGGGTGCCGGCTTTTATCGAGGAGTGAGAGTTCCCGGCGGCCTGCCGATCAGGCGCCGGGCTATCGAGCCCCGCATTCATCCGTACACACACGGATGAATGCGGGAAGTGCCCGGATGAAGTTGATAATCAAGGAAACAAAGCCGTTCTGCCTGGGACGGCTTTGGCCTGGACTTTAACTACAACATCGCAATCGACACTTATCAGATCGCGCAACGCGCATGGCCAAATCTCGGACGCTAGTGCATGGAGGACCTTCGAGATTTACTGGACATCCAAAACGACGACGCACACCGCGTGCTCGCCGACAGCGAAGACGAGATGGCTGTCTACAATGCGATCGGAAACGGTGTGAAGTCCGGAGAGCTTTCTGTGGAACCGCCGCGCCGTCGCGCGAGCCGACCGGGCAACCCGGGCAATCTGGTCCCGGCTCTCCCGGTCGTATTCCTACGATATCGCCCCTAGATCACCAATGTGTCAGATAAAGAATGAGGCAATGGCTATGATCACGCCTACGGCAGATGCAACGACTGCGCCTTTTTTCCTCTCCTTTAGTCCGACGAATAGGGTTGCCGTAAAGTAAAGGGCGGAAAGGCAGTCTATGGCAAGCAAAACGAGTTCCTTGGGCGGTTTCAGCAAAAGGTCGCTAGCAAAGAGTAATGCAAGCAGGGCAAAGCCGATTGTGTTCAAGTATCTCGATTGATTTTGCGACAACATGGCAACTTCCTTTCAGAACATGCAAGTGAAAAGTCGGTACGATGTCATTGCGGTTGCAAAAAAGCCGCCGCTAGGACCGGTTGTCACGAGACCGGCGATAACTTCAGCGGTGCCAGCAAGGTAGGGATCGAGCAGGCAAGCCTCCTCCTTCGCGTTCAGCTTGACCTTGTGAGGGACGGGGCGGTTATTTGCAGATCCGTGAGAATCGCACCACGCCTTGGAATATGAATCCGCGCAGCGCCCGCGCTCAAAAAGGGATATATCGTAATTTTCGTCGTAGTTGTCTCCGACGTAGATCTCGCTGCTCTCGGCGGGAGATCCCTCGTCGGCATAGGCTGCCGCAACGGGCACAAATGGTGTCATGACAAGGGAGAGGCAAAGAGCTGCTGAGACGATGGAGGGCAGGCAGTTCTTCATGGCTGGCTCCTTAAACTGGCCTTTGATAGTTACTCGATGTCGCCTCCTTCCGCTTTATATCCGTTGTATTCGGCGTATTTCTTTAATAAGGCAAGAGGCTCTTCCAGTCAAAGGTGAAACCCGTCACAAAGACAACCGATAACGTTGGCGGTAACTGGGGCGGTGCCCCCTCAGCGACGACCGACAAGGTTTTTCTGCTCTCGGCAACCGAAGTATACGGGGATATGCAATCCGACGGCATCCAGTACGAGTGCTACAAATCCAAGGGCGTGACGGGGTCGAACTATTCCGGTGCATCAGGCTATAGCCACTGGACTCGCTCCGTGAGACCGCGCAGCTCCACGTCCTTTCGCTATGTTCAAAGCGGCGGTATTTGCTACAGATACAGCGCGACGGACTCGTTTTATGTTCTCCCCGCTTTCTGCTTCTGATCTCTTTTAGCACAAAGCCCTCGCAATCCTGCGAGGGCTTTTCTTTTGGCGATTGCTCGAACAATTTGAGGTTCATGGCAGTGGTAGTCGGTTTGAGGAAAAATGGGGTCATAAAGCGGCTCTCAGAGTGTATGTCACACTCCCCCACCATTACCCTTGCGGCGTCCTCGTATAGAGCCCATCCAGCTTGGCGTTTCGTCGTGACAGCCCACTTGTCCATCGATCAAGTGAACTACTGGGATAAATACAGCGACACGCTTGTTCGTTACAGTCGCTATATCTGTGTAAATCGCCGCGATAAATACAGCCTGTGCTCGGCTGTATACCAGCTACGCGTATGTAGATTCATATCGCGTTAATAAATCGGCTCAAGCGTGTGCAAAACGCGCAAGTAGCCGCAAAAGGCGATTACCGCGCAGGTAGATTTCTGACATCCTGTTGCTTAATCAAAATTAAGCAATTGCTTAAAACAAAAAAGGTCAGGCACTAGGTGCCTGACCTGCAAACTTCTGGTCGGGACGACTGGATTCGAACCAGCGACCCCTTGACCCCCAGTCAAGTGCGCTACCAAGCTGCGCCACGTCCCGAAGCCTTTGTTTGTTGCTGTGCTCTCGCTCGCAACAGGGAGTATATTAACCCGAAACTTTGCCCTTGTGCAAGAACTTTTTTAAATATTTTGAAGCAAGTCCAAAATTGTATCTGCGAGCTGGGGTTTTGTTAGCACGGGAAGTTCTTGCGTGCCCGCTTTGCTCACGATCCAGGCCTTGTTGGTATCGGTTCCAAAGCCCGAATCGGCGCGCGAGACATCGTTGGCGATAATGGCATCGCAACCCTTGCGCGCAAGCTTGCGCTGCGCGTACTCCACGACGTTATCGGTCTCGGCCGCAAAGCCGATCACGCACCGCTCTCCCTTTTGGCGCGAGAGCTCGGCCAAAATATCGACCGTCTCGACCAGTTCGATGCGATCCAGGCGCTCGTTGGCCTTTTTGAGCTTATGGTCGGCAGGGGTCGCGGGGGTGTAGTCGGCGACAGCGGCCGCACAAATGGCCGCATCAGCCGTCTGAAAGGCGCTCAGCGCTGCCTGCAGCATCTCTTCGGCGGTCTGCACGCGCACGCACTCCACGCCGTGGGGAACATCGAGCGATGTCGGCCCCAGCACAAGCGTGACCGCAGCACCGCGGCGAGCGGCCTCCCCCGCCAGGGCGATGCCCATCTTGCCCGACGACCGGTTTCCGATGAAGCGTACGGGGTCGATCGGCTCGTGCGTGGGGCCGGCGGTGATCACGATTCGCTTGCCCGCAAGGTATTGCGGGACGGGGTTCAGCACCTCGCAGATGGCCTCGACGATGTCCTCGGGCTCGTTCATGCGTCCCGTGTCCACGTCGCCGCAGGCAAGGTAGCCGCTGCCGGGTCCCACCACATGGACACCACGCTCGCGCAGCGTGGCCATGTTGGCCTGCGTCGCCGGCGCCTTCCACATGCCGTTGTTCATAGCGGGTGCGATCACGATGGGTCGCGGCGTCGCAAGCAGCGTGGTGGAGATGAGGTCATCGGCGATACCGTTTGCCATCTTGGCGATGATATTGGCCGTCGCGGGTGCTACGACCACCAGATCGGGCTCCTGCGCCAGCGAAATGTGGTGGATGGGGTCGGAGGGATCGTCGAATAGGCCCACGGCAACGGGCTCGTTGGTGAGCGCGCGGAAGGTAAGCGGCCCCACGAACTCCGTGGCATGCTCGCTCATAACGACCTTGACGCACGCGCCGCGCTTTTGCAGCAGGCGCACGATATTGCACGACTTATAGGCGGCGATCCCGCCGGTAATGCCCAGCAGGATCGTTTTTCCCTCAAGTTGCATTGAATTGTTGGATGCCGTCATCGTTTAAGCTTCCTTGCTCGGGAGTACCAGGAGGCGGTGGCAGTACGGGCAGTGCGTAATTGACCTACCGTCGTGGTTGAGGTCGCTCATGGACGATGCCTGCAGCGCGGTGTGGCAGACTGTGGGGATGTTGCCCTGGATGGTCTCGACGGCCAGGCCGCGGAACTGCTTGAGCAGACGCTCGTAGTCGGTGAGCACGTCGGCCGGCAGCGTGGCGGCAAGCGCGGTGCGTTCCTTAGTGGCGGCGTCAATCTGAGCCTGCAGGTCGGCAGCCTTAGCGCGGGCGGCCTTGGTATCGGCCTTCACGCCCTCCTCGAACTTGGCGATAATTGCCTGTGCGCGGGCCTCGCGGTCGAGCGCCTCCTTATGGGCGACAACGACGTCCTTGCGGGTGTGCTCAATCTTGTCCAGACGCTTGGCCAGGGTTGCGAGCTCATTTTCCAGGTCCTGAACCTCGCGGTAGTCGGAGCCGTCGACGTGGCGCTTCTTGGCAGCCTCGATGGCGTTGTTGGTCTGAATCTCGGTGGTATTGAGATCGTCGAGCTCAATGTCCAGATCCTTGCGCTGGGCGTAGAGCTTGGTCATCTCGGACTTGAGCTTCACATAGGTCTTGCGCTTGGAAGCGAGCTCCTTGAGCTCCGGCATATTGGCAAGTTCGCTCTTGTTGCGGGCGAGCTCCAAATCGATCTGTTGCAGCTTGAGTAGCGTAGCGCCGGCGCTCATAAGTTCTCTCCTTTTGTCACAGTCCACCATTGGCAAGGGTTCAGTATTTTAATCGCATGACGGGGGTCGGCCCCGGCGTCAACTGCAGAGTTCATCAATATATCAACGAACGGCTCCTCGGAGCGGTCGTGGCCGAGCAAGATCACCGGCAGCCCGCGCAAGGCAAGGTCTTGCGCCACGTGGTAGCCCGCCTCGCCCGTCACGACAACATCTGCGCCCGCGGCGATGGCGAGCTCTCCGAAGTCGCCCAGGGAGCCGCCCAAAATGGCGACGGTGCGGCACGAGCGATCAGCTTTGCCCCACACACGCGGGTCGCTGCCAAAGGCCGTGGCAGCACGGGTGGCAAGGTTGCGCAGGCTGCAGGGGTCGTGGAGGGTCGCGAGTACGCCCAGTCCGCAGGGCTCGGGGTCGTCCACGTGCTCCAACGAGCTTGCGGGCGCGGCGTCCAAAAGCCTACTTAGGCAGATACGTGCCTCGTGCGAGCGGTCCAGGTTGGTGTGGAGCGAGATAATGCTCACGCCGCAACGGGCTGCCTCGTAGAGCGCCGCACTGCATTGGGGGCGCGTCGCGCCAGGCGGGCAAAACGCCTCGGGCGCCTTGATATAGATGGGATGATGCGTTAGCAGCACGTTGGCTCCGGCCTCTAAGGCGCGGTGCACATTGGCTTCGGTCGCATCGAGTGCGCAGGCAACACCGGTAATCTCCGCGGCAGGGTCGCCGACGGAGAGTCCTACATGGTCCCAACTCTCGGCATTGGTCTTGGGATAGCGTGCCAGCAGCGCGCGCTCAAGCTCGGCGACGATCATGCGGCGCCTACGATCGAGAGCAGCGTCTGGGCAAACTCGTCCAGATCGTCCGGATTCACGCGGTCGTCAAAGGAAATGCGCAGTGCGCCCAATGCCTGCTCGCGACCGATGCCCATCGCGCTTAAAACATGGCTCGGGTCCATGCTGCCGCTCGAGCACGCCGAGCCGGCCGAAACCTCAAAGCCGGCGGCGTCGAGCTTAATGATGAGTTCCTCGGAGTCCATGCCGTCAATGTAGATCGATATCATGCCGGGCAGACGGTCGGCTTGCGCGTAGTCACCCATGGTGGCGTGAATGCGCGGGTGGGCCGTAAGCGTGGCGTAGAGCTTGTCGGAAAGGGCTTGCAGCTTCGCGCGCTCCTGAGCCACATGGGGCGTCAGAGACGAGGCGGCAGCGGCAAAGGCGAGCTGCGTTCGCAGGTCTTGCGTGCCGGCACGACGACCGGCCTCCTGTCCGCCGCCAAAGATGCGCGGGCGCAGCGGCGTGCGGCTCTTAAGGTAGAGTGCGCCAGATGCCACGGGACCGCCAATCTTGTGGGCTGCGACGGACATGGCGTCGACGCCCAGCTCGGTGACATCGAGTGGAATATGCAAGTAGCCCTGGATGGCATCGGTGTGGAACAGGGCACCTGCGGTGTGCGCAGCTGCGGCAAGCTCGCGGATGGGCTGCACCACGCCGGTCTCGTTGTTGGCGACCATAATGCTCACGAGCGCCACGTCGTCGCTGAGCAGCTCGACAAGCGTGGCAGGCTCAACGTAGCCCGCGCGGCAGGGCTGCACGAGGTCGACGGTAAAGCCGGCGGCACGCAGCAGCGGCAGGTTGTCCAGAATCGAATCGTGCTCGATGGCCGAAACGATTACACGATCGCGCTTGCGATCGCGCTGACGAGCGCCCTCGGCAAGACCGAGCAGCGCCAGCTGGTTGGCTTCGGTGCCGCCGTTGGTCAGTACAATCTCGGACGGGCGGACGCGCGCGCCAAAGCTGCGGGCAATCTCGCGACGTGCAACCTCCAGACGCGCGGCAGCCTTGCGGCCGAGCGAATGCAGCGAGTTGGGGTTGACGCCGGCAAGCTCGCTCTCGTCGTAGTCACGCTGCGCAAGGCGCGCCTCGGCGCGCATGGGCGTCGAGGCGGCATAGTCAAGATTCACGGGTATGCGGTTTTGACCTGCGGTCATAAGGGTTTATGCCTCCTGTGCGGCCTCGTTGCCCAGCTTTTGCAGCAGCGCAACCTCGGCGGCGGGATCTTCGGACTTAAATACGGCGGAGCCGGCCACGAGCACGTTGGCGCCGGCCTTGACGACATCGGCAATGTTCTTGGAAGAAATACCGCCGTCGACCTCGATCAGGGGCGACACGCCGTGACGCTCGCACATGGCCTTGAGCTCGTGCAGTTTGGCAATGGTACCGGGAATAAAGCTCTGGCCGCCAAAGCCGGGGTTCACGCTCATGAGCAGCACCATGTCGACAACGTCGATGATGCTCTCGAGCACGCACACGGGGGTGGCGGGGTTGAGCACGACGCCGGCCTTGACGCCGCGCTGCTGTAGATGCGTGAGCGTGCGGTGCAGGTGCGTGGAGGCCTCGTAGTGGACCGTGATCATATCGGCACCGGCGTCGGCGTACCAATCGACCGTCTCGTCGGGGTTCGACACCATGAGGTGCGCATCGATCGGCACGTTGGTGGAGCGCTTGACGGCCTTGAGGATGTCAACGCCAAAGGTGAGGTTGCCGGTAAAGTGGCCGTCCATGACGTCGAAGTGCACGTAGTCGGCGCCGGCGATCTTGTCGAGCTCTCCCTTGAGGTTGGCCATATCGGCCGAAAGGACGGACGGAGCGATTTTAATGGAACCCATGGTAGAAGCCTTTCTGCGCTAGTCGGTGAGTCCGTAGAACTCTTGAGAGGGGACGCGATCGGTAAGAATCTCGAGCGCCCTATCCAAAGTAACACCGTTGTAGAGCGTTTGCTCCACGGCAAAGGTGAGCGGAATGTCTACACCCAGTGAACGGGCGAGCTCGCTGACGCTGCGGGCCGCGACGGCGCCTTCGACCACCATATGCGTGCGTGCCTGGTACTCGTCGAGCGACACGCCATGGGCGAACTCGTAGCCAAAGGTGCGGTTGCGCGAATGCTCCGAAGTGCAGGTGGCGATAAGGTCGCCCATGCCGGCAAGTCCCATGCAAGTCATGGCCAGGCCGCCGCGGGCGTGCACCAGGCGGCTGATCTCGGCCAGACCGCGCGTCATGATGAGGGCGAGCGTGTTATCGCCCGCACCGGTACCGGCGGAGATGCCGCATACGATGGCGATGACATTTTTCATGGCGCCGCAGACTTCGACGCCCGTCATGTCCTGCGACAGGTAGATGCGGAAGGCCGTGGAAAGCAGTAGCTCCTTAAAGGTCTCCCCCACCTGCTGGTCTTCACTGGCGATGACGGCGGCAGAGAGCCCGCCGCGGCAGATTTCCTCGGCATGGTTGGGGCCCGAGAGTGCCGCCACGCGCGACTCGTTGCCGATCTCGCTGGCGATGACCTCGCTCATGAGCAGGCCGGACTCGGGCTCAATGCCCTTGGTGAGGCAGAGCACTGGGGTATCGGCGGCGATAAAGGGCGCGGCCTGGTGGCACACGCTGCGAAGGTGCGTCGAAGGAACGGCAAAGATGATGGCCTCGGCGCCGTCGAGCGCCTGCGACAGGTCCGTGGTGGCGACAACGTTGCCGGGCAGCTTATAGCCCACAAGGTAGCGGGGGTTGCGGTGCTCGCCGTTAATGCCGGAGGCCGTCTGCTCGCTGTGGGCCCACATGATCACGCGCTCGGCTCGCGCGGCGGCAAGGCCGGCGACGGCGGTTCCCCAGGAGCCGGAGCCAATCAGCGCAACATTCATGACTCTCTCCTACTTATCGTCGGGCTCGGTGACGCGCTTGGTAAACGAGAGCTTGGACTCCTTACCGGTCATGAGCTTTTTGATGTTCGCGCGATGGGCCCACACCACGGTGATGCCGATCATTGCCATGCAAAACTTGAGGCCCAGGCTGCTGTACGGAAAGACCGCGCAGGCAGCGATGGGAAGGCCGATGGCCGCGGCAAGCGAGCCCACCGACACAAACTTGGTAATGGCGACGGCCACGATAAACATGCCCAGCAGCGACAGACCAATGGGCCAGTACCAGGCAAGAATCACGCCCAGGCCCACGGCGATACCCTTGCCGCCGTGGAAGTTAAGGTAGGGCGAGAAGATGTGTCCCCACACGGCAGCCAGGCAAATGACGCCGATCATCCAGTCACCGGCGGCACCGGGAGCCATGATGCTCGGCGGAAAGCCATAGCCCACGCTCGCGATGAGCGGACGCGCGATAAGGACGCAGATGGCGCCCTTAAGGCAGTCGAACAGCAGCGTGAGCGCGGCCACCTTGGGGCCGGCTACGCGCAGGGCGTTGGTGGTGCCGATGTTGCCGGAGCCCGCCTTGCGAATGTCGGTGTGGTTGAACACGCGGCCCAGGATCAGGCCAAACGGAATCGCCCCGATAAAGAACGAGACCACGGCGCAGATGGCGGTCAGCAGGATCGGATTAAGCATCCTTTTGCTCCTTCTTCCTAAAGAAGAGTCGAATGGGCGTACCGGCGAAGTCGAAGGTCGAGCGCATGCGGTTCTCCACGTAACGCTGGTAGGTGTCATTGACCAGGTCGCTGTGGTTGACGAAGAACGTGAACGTCGGCGGGTTGACGCCCGTCTGGGTCACGTAGTGCATGCGCAGGCGGCGCTTGCCATCCACCACGGTATGACCGAACTCGCGCAGGTCGGTGAGGAACGTGTTGAGGCGCGAGGTGCTGATCTTTTGCGAGCGCGTCTTCTCGGCGGCATCGACCATCGCCCAGATCTTCTCGACGCTGCGGCCGGTCAGGGCAGAGATGCGCAGGTACTGGGCCCAGGGAGCCATGACGCCCAGACGGCGGTCGATGGTCTCCATGCAGGCCTCGCGCTTGCGGTCGTCGTCGAGCAAGTCCCACTTGTTGAGCAGCACCACGATGGCGCAGCCGCGCTCGATGGCCAAGCCCATGACCTTCTGGTCCTGCTCGGTGACGCCCACGGAGGCGTCGACGACGAGCAGCGCCACGTCGGCGCGGTCGATGGCGCGCAGGCCGCGGACCATGGAGTAGTACTCGATGTTCTCGTACACGGTGCTCTTCTTGCGAATGCCTGCGGTGTCGACCATGCGGTAATGCTTGCCGTTGCGCTCCACGACCGTATCGATGGCGTCGCGCGTCGTGCCGGCAATGTTGGACACGATGGAGCGGTCAGCGCCCAGGATGCGGTTGAACAGCGAGGACTTACCGGCGTTGGGGCGGCCGATGATGGCCACATTCAGCGCATCGGGGAACTCGTCGGCGATCTCGTCCTCCTCCTCGGGAAGCAGAGCGACGATGTCGTCGAGCAGGTCGCCCGTGCCATGGCCGTGAAGGGCCGAGAGCGGCGTGGGCTCGCCGATGCCGAGCGAATAGAACTCCCAGATGCTGTCGTTCTCGCGATCGGGGTTATCGAGCTTGTTCACCAGCAGAAAGACCGGCTTGTCGCAGCGCTTGAGCATGCGTGCGACCGACTCGTCCTCCTCGGTGACGCCGGTGCGGCCGTCGACCACAAACAGGATGACGGCGGCTTCCTCGGCGGCGGCGAGCGCCTGGTCGCGGATGGACGTGGCAAAGACGTCGTCGCTCTTGAGCGGCTCGATGCCGCCCGTGTCGACGATAGTGAACTCGCGGCCGTTCCAGTCGGCCGTGTGATACGAACGGTCGCGCGTAACGCCGCGGGACTCGTGGACGATGGCGTCCGAGGTCTGGGCTAGGCGGTTAACGAGCGTGGACTTGCCCACGTTGGGGCGTCCGACGACGGCGACGATAGGTTTCATCTGCACTCCTTTAATGGGTAGGGTCAGTGGAATTAGTTGAGTCGGCAGGCACAATGCCAAGGATGTGCTCCAGGGTATCGAGCAGCTCATGCGGCATGGTCGACACCACATGAACCTCGGCGCCGCGAGCTTCAAGGCTTGCGAGTAAATCGTCACGATGATACTCGTCAAGCGTCATGCCGTCAGCGTTGAACATGAGCTTAGGCACAAAGAGCATAACCCCCGACAGGTCTTGCGGCAGCTGCTCCAGGATATCGCTCGCGACGATGAGGCCGGTCACGTCCACGTTGCCGCCAAAGTAGCGGTTCTTGATGGCGGTGACGGAGCCGGCAAGGCCGTGCGGCGAATCCACAAAACGTGCCACCGTATCGCGCGCGCTGGCACCGGAGAGACACAGGAGGCGTTGGTTGCGCTCGGCGATGCCAGCGCGGACGCGGGCCAGACGCTCGGCGTCGGCGGCAAGCACGTCGTCGGTCTCATCCAGATACGAGCGGATCATGCCGATGCCGTCGTAGTACTGCGGGTAGCCGTCGTAAAAGTCCGCCTCGGGAGGCTCTATGCCGGCGTCCAGATAGAACTCATCGCTCATCTGGAAGGTGTGGCGGCCAAAGCGCTCGTAGGCACGATCCTGGTAGGGACGGATCATGGCAATGGTCTCGCGCGCTAGCTCGGGCTTGTCGCTATAGGACCAGCTAAAACGGTTCTGATGCTTGGTAAAACCGAGCGGCACAATGCCCAGGCTCGTGATTTGCTCGTGCTCCTCGCAAAAGCGCAGGGTTTTTTCCAGCTCCTCGCCGTCGTTCATGCCGGGGCACAGTACGATCTGCGCGTGAATTTCGATGCCGGCGGCCATGATGGCCTCGAGCACGTCCATGCCGCGCTGGGCGTTGCGGCCCATCATGCGGCGGCGGACGTCGGGGCTCACGGCATGGACCGACACGTTCATGGGGCTCATGTTGCGATGGATGACGTTTTGAACATCTTCGTCGGTGAGGTTCGTGAGCGTGACAAAGTTGCCCTGCAAAAAGCTCAGGCGGTAGTCGTCATCGCGAATATAGAGCGTTGAGCGGCCGCCCTTGGGCAGCATGGTCATAAAGCAGAACACGCAGGCGTTCACACAGGTGCGCATGCCATCGAAGATGGGACCATCGAACTCAAGACCCCAGTCCTCTCCCGGGAAGCGGTCGAGTTCGACGGGGGTGACGCTGTTGTCGCGCGGGTCGAAAACCTCGAGGTCGACGGTGTCGTCGTCGGCCTCCCAGAGCCACACGATCATGTCGGTGAGCGCCTCGTCGTTGACCGTGAGCACGCGCATGCCCGGCTCGATGCCCACATCCCACGCGGGCGATTCGGGACGCACGCTCTTTACGAGCGCGCCCTCACCCGGCTCGGGGTCGCGGCTGCGCCCGTAATCGGCCACCTCGGCGGCGTATGCGGGTACGGTCTGGTCCATGATTAGCGGCAAAGCTCCTTGATGCGCGCGACGGCGCGCTCGATGTGTTCTTGCGGGGTGGAGGCTCCGGCGGTGATGCCGATGTGGTGAGCGTCGGCAAACCATGCGGCTTCGAGCTCACTTGCCTCCTCGATATGATGCGTGCGCTCGCAGGCGTCAGCGCAGATCTGCGCCAGACGGCGGGTGTTGCCGGAGTTTTTGCCGCCCACGACGACCATGCAGTCGCAGCGGTTGGCAAGTGCGGCGGCGGCCTGCTGGCGCTCGCTCGTGGCGGCGCAGATGGTGTTGATCACGCGCAGTTCCTGCACACGCGGGGTGATAGCTGCCACGACCTCGGCGAGGTTCTGTGCGGTCTGGGTGGTCTGTACAACGAGGCCCACCTTGCCCTTGAGCGGCAGCGCATCCGCATCGGCGGCACAGCTTACGACCTGCGCATCATCGCCGGCGTGGCCCAGGATGCCCTCGACTTCGGGGTGGCCCGGCTCGCCTACGACCACCACGCGATAGCCCTCACGCACCAGGCGCTCCGCGGCAACATGGACCTTCTTTACGTAGGGGCAGGTGGCGTCGACCACGGTAAGGCCGCGCCCGCGAGCGGCATCGATCACCTGCGGTACCACACCGTGGGCGCGGATGATCACGGTGCCCGATGCGGCGTCGTCCAGGGTCTCTGCCAGACCGACGCCTGCCTCAGCAAGCTCACGTACCACGATGGGGTTATGGATGAGCGGACCCAAGGTATGGACCTGAGTGCACTCCCCTGCCTGCGGTGCAGCGGCCAGCGCCATATCGAGCGCACGCTGTACGCCATAGCAAGTGCCGGCGTGGGCGGCGATCTCGATGGTAGGCGCGGTTGCCTGGTCGAATGCAGTCGCGGCGGTGTTCGTCACGTTCTCGTTCATGGCTAGAACCTGCCCGGATGCTCGGCGCACAGATCGTCTCGCATGGAGTAGACGCGGTTCATGGCCTCGGACTCAAACCATTCCAGGCGCTCCGTTCGCTTAAGCCCGGCCGGTGCGTCGGAAAGCGAGATGGCCTTGCCGGCGCGGATCCAGCACTTCTTGGGACGCATGAGCTTTTTGCCCGCGGGCGTGATGTCGGACCAGCCACAGATGGCGAGCGGGTTGACGGGCGCCTTGCCCATCTGGGCGATGAGCGCAAAGCCGCCATGGACCTCGGGCTTGATCTCGCGCGAGCGGATGCGCGTGCCCTCGGGGAAGATCAAAACGTCCTCGCCGCGCTGCAGCGCATGCTGGGCGGCACGCAGACACTTCATGTCGGCGGTGCCGCGCTCGACGGGAATACCGCCAACACGACTAAAGGCCCAGCGTACGATCTTGCTCTTGGCGAACTCGGACTTAAAGATGGGGCGAATGCGGCGGCCGCCAAAGAACAGCGCCGTCTCCACGGCCAAGAGCTCAGCCATCGAGGTGTGGTTGCAGATGACCACGCTGCCGCGGCCGTCCTGGCGCTCAAACAGCAGATCGGCATCTTCGACCTTCCAACGCCACATGAGCTTGGAGAAGGCCCAAAGGATGGCCATGACTACGACGACGGTGCCGCGAATGAGCGCTGGGAACTCTGCGTAGGGGGCGTTGTAATAGTCCTCGGGCGTCTGCTTAAACAGGCGCATGGGCTACCTCCTTTGGTTGATGAGGTCCTCGATAATGCGGACGACCTCGTCGATGGTATGGGCGGTGGAGTCGACGTGCACGGCGTCCTCGGCGGGCACGAGCGGGGCGACCTCGCGGCTGCTGTCAAGCTTGTCGCGCTGCTTAAGGGCGTCGAGAGTCTCGTCGACCTCGGCCTCGAGCTGCTCGGCAGTAAGCGGCTGGGCGTCGTTTTGGTGACGCTGCAGCACGCGGCGGCGGGCGCGCTCGCGCGGGTCGGCGGTCAGGAAGACCTTGACCTGCGCGTTAGGGAACACGACGGTTCCGATGTCGCGACCCTCGGCCACGATATCGCGGTCCTCGGCGGCGCGGCGCTGGTGAATGAGCATGGCGGCGCGCACGCCCGGGTAGGCCGAGACCTTGGACACGTTGGCGTCGACCTGCGGGGTACGAATGGCAGCCGAGGCATCCTTACCGTCGATGGTCAGGCGCGTGTCTTCGCCGGTGCCGTTGGTAAAGCGAATCTCGATCTGCTCGGCGAGGGCGTCGATGGCCGCCTCGTCGTCCAGGTCGATGCCGCGGTCGAGCGCGGCGAATGTGACGGCGCGATACATGGCGCCCGTGTCGAGCTTGTTAAAGCCCAGCTGGCGGGCGATCTCCTTGGCGATGGTGGACTTGCCGGAACCGGCGGGGCCGTCGATGGCGACGATCATGCAATGCTTCCTTTCGATGATTGACGTGCTGGTATGGTTCGCGGGCGTTGGGGCGCGGCGGGTTGCCTAGCCCGTGTATCGCTCGCGGTAGGTGTTGCGCTTGGGTGCGGAGCCGTGGCTGCCGTGGTGACGCGTGCGGCTGGCGGTGTTGGTCGCCGGCGCGGCGACGCGCTTGGAGCTGGCCTGCTTGGGCGGGATGCCGCCGGCCTTGAGGATCTGCGCCTCGCGATCGGTGAGTTCGCGCCACGAGCCCTTGGCCACGTCCTTGAGCTCAAGGCCGGCAAAGTTGCAGCGGTGCAGGCGGATTACCGGATGGTGAATCTTGCTCAACATGCGCTTAACCTGATTCTTGCGACCCTCGCGGATAATGACCTCCACGGCGGTGGTGCCGGGCCTGACGCCCTGTGGCGCCACGGCCTCGGCCTCGCGTGCGGTGATGACGCGGCAGATTGCCGGCTGGCATAGGCCGTCGTCGAGCTCGATGCCACGGCGGAGCGGGTCCAGATCGCGGTCGGTCAGCTGCCCGTCCACGAGCGCCTGGTAGGTCTTGTAGACGTGCTTGCTGGGGTGCAGCAGGTCCTGCGACAGGTCGCCGTCGGTGGTAAAGAGCAAAAGGCCCGTGGTGTCGCGGTCCAGGCGACCCACCGGGAAGAGCCCCGGAAAGCGGTCGCGCGGGACAAGATCAGCCACGCAAGGGCGCTCCTGCGGATCGCTCATGGTGGTAAGGTAGCCGGTCGGCTTGTAGAGCATCAGGTACACGGCGCCCTGGTTGAGCTTGACGGGCATGCCGTCGACCTCGATGTGATCGCGGTCGACATCGACCTTGGTGCCCAGCTCGGTCGCAACCTCGCCGTTAACCGTCACGCGGCCGGCGGTCATCAGGTCCTCCGACCCGCGGCGGCTCGCTACGCCCGCACGCGCCAAAAAGCGCTGCAGGCGCATGGTATGCGGGTAGACGGGCTGGGCGTCGGTTGCGGGTACTGCGTTGCCCATGGCGCGCGTCTCCCCTGCTTCGTTAGTCCTCGTCATGCAAATCCTCCGAGGTCTCGTCGACGACCAGGGTCTCCAAGTCCTCGACTGCCTCAACATCTTCAACATCGGTATCAAGCAGTTCGCGCTCTTCGTCCAGGTCCTCGGCCTGCTCCTCGAGCGTGGACTGAATGCTGCGGCCGCTCAGGCGCTCACGGATAAACTGGCGCGACTGCTCGTCGGGGGCAAACTGCTCCAGATCGGGCAGGTCGCGGGTGGAGCGCAGACCGAACTTTTCCAAGAAGGCGTTGGTCGTGCCGTAAATGATGGCCTGACCGCGCTGGGGGTCACGGCCGAGCTCGCGCACCAGACCCTTGTCCACGAGCGACGCGATGACGCCGTCTGAGTTGACGCCGCGGATGCCCTTGACCACCTCGCGCGTTACGGGCTGGTGGTATGCGATAACGGCCAGGGTTTCGAGCGCCGCCTGGGACAGCTTTTGCGTATCCCAGCTCAACACATAGGCCTCGACCACATCGTGGTAGGCTGGGTGCGTAAACAAGCGCCAGCCGCCGGCGACCTCGCGCAGCTGAAAGCCGCGGTTGGCCTCCTCGTACTCAACCTTGAGCTCGGCGAGCAGCGACGCGCACTCGCCGGGGGCGATATCCAGCGCACCTGCCAGCGCGGGTGCGCTCACAGGGTCGCTCGACACCAGCAGCAGCGCCTCGAGGGCGCCTTTGAGGCTGTTTGCCTCCAGCGTGGAAAGGGTTGACATGGTTGCGGCTCCTATTCGGTGAGCTCGGGGCCCTCGCCGGGCACATAGGCCTCGGCGCCCTCGACGCGGTTGATTTGAATGGTTCCAAAAATCTCGTCCTGGTTCAGCGTGAGCGAGCCGCGCTTGGCGAGCTCGAGCATAGCCAGGAAGGTGACGACGAGCTGCTCGGTGGTGGCGTCGCCGTCCAGCAGCTCGCGGAAGGTGCAGGTTTGGTGCGCCATGGTAAAGCGATCGACCGAGGCCACCGTCAGGTCGAGCGGTACGCGATGCGGTGCCACGTGC
Source organism: uncultured Collinsella sp. (assembly GCA_905208345.1). GTDB lineage: Bacteria > Actinomycetota > Coriobacteriia > Coriobacteriales > Coriobacteriaceae > Collinsella. The sequence continues at coordinate 4,668 of CAJLOU010000028.1, read as the reverse complement.
TCGGCCTCCAGTAAGAAGGTCTGGCGCTTGCCGTCCAGGTCGGCGCAGATGACGGCCAGGCCGCGCAGGGTAATGCCGGCCAGGTAGTCGGGCATAAGGCCCAAAAACTCGGGATCGGGGCCGGCAACGCGCGGATGCATGCGGCTCTCGGCCTTCATGCGCGCACCGAGAGCGGCCGCCGCACCCTTAAACTGCTTGTAGGCGATCAGGCGCTGGATCAGGACCTCGCGCAGGGCATCGCCGTCAAGCGCGCTGAGCTCCTCGAGGTCTTCGTCATCTTCGTCATCGTCGACGGATTTGCTGGGGGTCTCCTGGGGGACCAGCGAGGCGGCCTTGATGTCCAAAAGGGTGGCCGCGACCAGCAAAAAATCGCTCGCCACGTCCAGGTCCAGCGCCTCGATGCGCTCGGCCTCGGCAAGGTATTGCTCGGCCACCTCGCTGATCGAGATGGCGCCGATATCAACTTTTTGGCGGGTTACCAGTTGCAGCAGCAGGTCGAACGGTCCGCTGTAGACCTGCGTCGACACGCGATACGACATTTTCGACCTCCTTTGACGGCGCCTTCGCGGCGCGGTTTGGGTGCATGTTACGACCGCTTTGCACGGTCGACCTGTTAGTTTACCTTAGATGCCGGCGATTGCGAAGTTGAGCAGCTGCTCAGCAAGCGGATACACGGTAACGTCGAAATAGCGGCCGATTATATCGATGCCGGTCCACATAGGCAGCAGGTACAGCACCAGGATGAGTATGGGCATAGCGTATTGCTGCAGGCGGTAATAGTTGTTGAGCGCCTTGCCCTTGAGGAAGGGCACGATGATCGACGAGCCATCGAGCGGCGGAATCGGGATGAGGTTGAAGAACGCAAGCGACAGGTTGACCACGATGAACGTGGCGCCGAAATTCATGATCTGTGATGCCAGGGCAAAGGACATGCTGGTGTAGAGGCTACCATAGGCCAGGCGCATGAGGACCGCGGCAAGACACGCGAGTGCGATGTTGGACGCGGGGCCGGCCACGCTCACCAGGACCTCGTCGCGCTTGGGGTGCTTGAGGTTGTTGAGGTAGACGGGCACTGGCTTGGCGAAGGCGAACACCGGGCCGCCGGCGGCAAGCATGAGCAGAGGCAGGATGATGGTGCCAAACGGGTCGATATGGTTGAGCGGGTTGAGCGAGACGCGGCCACGGGAGCGGGCCGTCTTGTCGCCAAGCGCCCAGGCCGCGGCTGCGTGCGCGCTCTCGTGGATAACGATGCCCACGATGACGGCGACCGCGCTGGCGAGTAGGTTCATGAGGTAGCTGCCGGACATGTCGATCCCCTAGCGGACGCGGCGCGAGGCGCGCGTGAGCAAGTAGTCGGCCACAAACAGGATGACGGCCACGATGGCGTAATCCAAGCGGAACACGCCGCCAAAAGGTGAGGTGATGACGCCAAAGCCGGCAATGGCGCTCGGCAGTGCGCGAGAAAGCTCAACGACAAAGCCCACGATCTGCAGCTTGGCGGTGAGGCCGCTAAAGCACAGCAGCACGGTCATCGCGCTCATAAAGATGCCGCAGATGCGACAAGCGATGGCGATGATGCTCATCGCCACGGCAGCGGCCTTACGAGAGTTCACGCGCGGTCTCCTCTTCGATCTGGGTGGAAAGCTCCAGCCATTCGTCCTCGAGCTTGGGCAGCTCTTGCTTAAGGCCGTTATATTCCCCCAGCGCGGCGTTGAACTTATCCTGATCGGCATAAAGCTCTTCGCTCGCCATCAATTCCATAAGCTCGTCATAGCGGGCACGCTTTTTGTCCAGCTCTGCCTCGATCTTCTTGAGCTGGTTGCGCACGCCCTTGAGCTTTTTGTTGAGTGCGGCACGGGCCTGGGCCTCGGCGCGCTTTTGCTCCTTGGTCTTTTTGCCCTCGGCAGGCTTGGGTGCGGCGGGCGCATCGGACTGGGCCGCGGTGACCTTAGCGGACTTGGTCGCGGCCGGTGCGCTCTCCCCTGCTGCCTCGGCGGCGGCGCGGGCTGCGAGGTCCTCGCGCTTGTAGAGGTAGTAGTCGTAGTCGCCGTCATAGACCGTGACCTTGCCGTCGCGGATGTCAATCACGCGGTTGGCAACGGCGCGTACCAGGTGCTCGTCGTGGCTGATCAGCACGATGGTGCCGGGGAAGTTTTGCAGGGCGTTCTCGAGCATATCCACCGAGTCGATGTCCAGGTGGTTGGTGGGCTCGTCCAGGCACAGGAGTGCCTCGGGGGCCACGAGCATCTTTGCCAGGGCCAGACGCGCCTTTTCGCCTCCGGAGAGGACGCGGACCTGCTTTTCGATGGAATCGTTATCGCTAAACAGGAAGGCGCCCAGCAGGCTGCGCTGTTGCGGCACGGTCCACTTGGGCGTGACGGTGTCGATCTCTTGCAGGACGGTATTGGACTCGGTCATGCCCTCGAGTGCGTGCTGGGCGTAGTAGGCCACGCCCACGTTGGTGCCCAGATCGCGGGTGCCGGTGGTGGGTGGCTCCAGGCCGGCGAGGATCTTCATGAGCGTGGACTTGCCCGCGCCGTTGGGGCCGACGAGTGCCACGTGCTCGCCGCGGTAGAGCTTGAGGTCGATGTCGCTGTAGATTTGCTTGTTGCCGTAGGACTTGGAGACGCCCTCGAGCCCCACGACCATGTCGCCGGAGCGCGGCGGGTCGGGGAACTTAAAGTCGATGTGCTTGTGGCCCTCGGGCAGGATGACGAGCTCCTTTTTGATCTGCTCGATCTTGCGGATGCGCTCCTGCGCCTGGGCGGCCTTGGTGGGCTTGTAGCGGAACTTGTCGACGAAGACCTGCATGTGTGCAATGTCGCGCTCCTGGGCGGCACGCTTGGCGCGCATCTGCTCCAGATTGTCCTCGCGCTGCTTGAGGTAGCTGCTGTAGTTGCCAGTGTAGGTGGTCACGCGGCGGTTCTCGAGTGCGGCGACGTGGTCGACACAGGCGTCCATGAAAGCGCGGTCGTGGCTGACAATGAGTACGGCGCCGTCGTAGTTGGCGATAAAGCCGCGCAACCACTGGACGCTTTCGAGGTCCAGGTGGTTGGTGGGCTCGTCCAGCAGCAGCAGGTCGGGGTGGCGCAGGAAGAGCTTTGCCAGCGCGATACGCATCTGCCAGCCGCCCGAGAACTCGGAGCACGGGCGCTCAAAGTCGGTGACCTTAAAGCCCAGACCGGACAGGATCTTGCGGGCGTTGCTCTCGAGTTCGTAGCCGCCCAGGTGCTCAAAGCGGTCCTGGACCTGGCCATACTCGTTAAGGAGTGTGTCGACGTCCTTCCCCTGTTCGGAAAGCTCGGTGATCTGGGCCTGCAGTTCGTTGGCACGCTCGCCCATACGGCGGATTTCCTTGGCAGCGGCCATGACCTCGGCAAGGATGGTGGTGTCCTTTTGCTCAAGGTTGGTTTCTTGCTCTAGGTAGCCCACCTGGTAGTCTTTGGCGTATTGGACCTGACCGGCGTCGGGACTGTCGATGCCCATGATGATCTTGAGCATGGTGGTTTTGCCGGCGCCGTTGGGTCCCACGAGCGCGAAGCGCTCGCCGGGGTTGATCTGGAAGGACGCGCCGCTAAAGAGGACGCGTGCGCCGAAGCTTTTTTCGATCTTGTCGACCAGGAGGATCATGGTGCCGCCTTTGACCTTGTGTGCCTATATGAAAAAAGGCCCCAACTTGCGTTGGAGCCTCATTCAATGCTCGGGTGGAGACGAGGGGGATCGAACCCCTGACCTCTTGACTGCCAGTCAAGCGCTCTCCCAGCTGAGCTACGCCCCCGTGCGAAGAAGTACTATACGGGAACTCGGACCACGATGCAAGGACAATTTTGGAAAAACTTTCGCCGCCGCGGCGCGGGCGAAACACGACCCGCCCGCTCAACCGGGTTTCCCGTGCTCCGCCAGTCCCATTATCGGGCCCGATTGCGAACTGCCCCTCCTCTGCGCCTCAGAACTAATGCCGGTTTACTACGATGAATCAGGAATGTTCGACCACGCACGCCTTTTCACGCAACCGTCGGGCTCCCTACCTGCGGTTTTGTAAACGGGGAACACGCGGTGCTCGGGAGTCGCCGATCAGTCGTAGTAAACTGGCGGTGTTTTGAAATGGCATCAGCTTGATTTCGCGGTTAAATGTGTTGGAGCCCTGAATTAATGGCCTTAACTTTTTCTAAAACGCGTCTTTTCTGCGACGCGCCTAGATTGGTTGTTGTTTAGCATTGGACTTTATCTTGCGTTGTGCGACTTGCTCGTGCATGGTAGTATTTCACGACGTGAAGCGAAGAAATTAGGCCTTAGATGCCTTTATTAGAATTGCATTCACCGTTCATAAGGGCTCTTGGCGCAACGGTTAGCGCAGGGGACTCATAATCCCTGGGTTCTGGGTTCGAATCCCGGAGGGCCCACCAGAGTATTTTGAGGCCGGGCATTACGCCCGGCCTCTTTGTTATTAGCGCTGCAAACTAGCTTTGCCATCCAGAGACGTAAAGTTATTAACATTCACATTCGAAATTAACAATGGGAATGTCGCCAAGATGCTACCCAACCAACACATGGCTTAAATCGTTAGATATGAAAAAAGGCCCCAACTTGCGTTGGAGCCTCATTCAATGCTCGGGTGGAGCCTCAGAAAATCTTTGCGAACCCTACGATAGCCGCGAACGGGCGCGA
>CAJLOU010000027.1 GCA_905208345.1 uncultured Collinsella sp. | reverse complement strand
CGAGCGAGGAAGAGATGGAGCGCTGCCGCGCCTCGCTCGACCGCGTGGGCTGGAAGGTCGACTACGTGGTGACTCACGAGGCGCCGGCCGCCCTTGCTGAGGGGCTGTGCCGAGAGTGCGGACGCGAATATCGGGACGACCGGCTTCAGCGATTCCTTGCCGAGCTCGACGGGCAGCTCGGCTACCGCGCCTGGTTCTTCGGCCACTACCACGGCGACGAATGGCGCGACGACAGGCACCGCCTTGCCTACCGAGACATCGTGCCGATCGAAGATGCTGCGCCCGGCTCTAGAAACCTGCTAGAAGCGTTCTAGAAGGTTTCTAGAAATCAGCCGCCTGATAGGAGAAACGCGGGGCTACTCGCCCTTCATCTGGGACATGACCTCGACCTTGGCTTCGGCCACGGCCGCTCGCTGCTCGGAGGCGGCGAGGCGGTCCTTGAGGGCGGCGACCTCGGCCATCAGGTCGCGCTGGGCCAGGAGTGTGTCGGCTTGGGTTTTCAGTGCGGCGTCACGCTCGCCGCGCAGCCGCTCGATCTCATCGACCATGGCCTCAGCCTCGGCATGGAGTTGGACAACCTGCCTGCCGAGCCCCTTAGCACGGGAGAGGTACCTGACGCCCGCGGCGTGGAGCTCGTTGTTCTCGAGTTCGAGTCTCGCGGTATCGAGTTCGAACTTCTCCTCTATAAAGGCAACCCGCTCATTGCAGTCGGCCTCAATCTTTTCATTCCGATCCGTTGCCTCGACGAGCTTGCGGTTGAATTCGTCGAGCTGGGCCCTGAGCAGCGCGTTCTCGGTCCTGAGGTCGGCCGTCTCGCGCAGTAGCTTCTCCCGCCACGTCGCCTCGGTTCGCTCGGCGGCCTCCTCGTGGACGGACTTCACGCCGTAGATCTCCCTGATTTTTCTCTCGTCTGTCATCGTGCGACACTCCAATCAACAATGGGCATGGCTCCGCCACGCCGTACGGCTGGGAACAAATACGCGGCCGCTGTTGTTTTGTAGTCGTCCTGCGATCGGTGAGTTCTAAAAGCGTCTCAAGTCATACGTTCACGCAGGTTTTTGGTTAGAGAAATACCGCACGTTTTCATGGTATCACGTGCCTTAAAGGCCATGAATGGACGGCCATATCGATTCGTTGAAAATGGCACCAAAATGGCACCTACGACGCGTTGGTGGCGGGAGAGTGATGGCGTTAAAGATGCCGAGAATGATTATGGGATTGTTTTAGATGCGGGCATGAAAAAGGGTCGAATCGAAGTGTCTGGCCGGACGCCAATTGTCCGGGAACTGTTTCGGTTCGACCCTATTTTATTTTACATCCGCGGCATGTTCTTGTGGGCACCCTGACGGTGGCCGACTCTTACGACCTCGATAGTCGGTTTGTGGGCTTAAGATTTCGGAGGCTCCCAGCCGTTTTCGACTGCGGCGCGGTAGATTGCAGCGTAATTAAGCATCCAGCTGCCGTCACCCGCCTTTTGAATGTACCTCTTTTTCTTCAAAGAGGTATGGGCCCGGGAAATCGTGTTCTTGCTCAGGTGGTAGTGCTCCTCAATCCATTTGCTTTTTGCGTAAAAGCCCATGGCTTTTTTGTTTGTGGAAGGCTTTCCAAACTTCCATACAAGGCCGAGGATGAGGCGCTCAGCAGCGACGGTGGTGACGCAGCACGCCCACTCGGGCACTGAAATAAAATTAGCTTTATCCATTTTCCCTTTAATCTTTCGTTGTTCATTAACATCATCGCTAAATATGTCGGAAATCGACGGCAGCTCGCTCATGTTTACCGCCTAGTCAAAGTGGGCGGTGCGACCTTCAAGCTGCTTGAAAAGCTCATAAAACGAACTTTCAAACATGTAATTAGAACGATGGATTTGGATGAGCTTGCCGGACTCTCTCATAAACTTGCGTGCGGTGTTTTCGCTCCAGCCAGTAAGTTCGCGGATATCGTTAACGCGGAGCAACCGATCGCACTGAGCGGCACCAGTGGGGAAAGTCGGTGTGGACGCCTGAGTGCTAATCTTTGGAGTAGCCATGATGAGCTATCCTTTCAATGAGGGCCCTCCCTGTGCTTGTAAGACTTACCAGGTTCATAAGCACTTGGGGGGCCGGTTTCTATGACTACATGCGTAGCCATCTGACAGCTTTAGCATGTATTAAAACTCAATAGATGTCAATCAAATAAAGCATCTACCTGCGGAAATAGTAGCATAGTACCGTAATATTATTGATGAAACGATGAATGAAAAACATGCTATTTCTCGCTTCTCTGTATATAGGCGTTGATGAAGTCTTCGTAGCCTTTAACTGCTTTTATTTCTGATTGTTGAACGAGGCTTGTATACGTTTTGAGCGTGATATTGGGGTCCGCGTGGCCAAGAATACCTTGCACGCTTCTAACGTCCGATCCGTTCGCCAGCATAAAAGTGCTTACACAATGCCTGAGCTGATGCGGGCAGATGCCCTTATATAGCTTTCCGCCAGTCGAATTGTTCGGCTCATAGATTCCAAGATTGCAGCTAACTGCGAAATCGCGAAACCAATGGTTGAAGATGTAGTTTTTCATGTGACAGACAGTAGGGACCCCTTGCTCGACGGCAATATCGCTAATGATGGGAGTTCTGCCAGTCTGGGACAGCCCCAGAGAGGCCAGGAGCTCTTTTTGTATGGCTGACCATGATTGAAGACGTTCGGCCAAGGTTTCTCCAACGGGGATTTTGCGTTGGCTTTCTTGTGACTTGGGTGCCCTCAGTTCATGGTCGTTGGTGTACTGCCTGTCAATTTTCAAGGTTTTATTGGCAGGGTCCCAATCGCGCCATTCGAGGCCCAACATCTCGCCTTTCCGCATACCCGTATACACTAGTACTAGCGTACCAACAGCTTCGGCGGTGAGCTCAATGTGTTGAAGATGTGTGCATAGGGTAGCTACCTGGTCGATTGTCAGTGATTCTCTTTTGTTGCGTGGTCTGCGAACGTGAACGGTAGCGCAGGGGTTTCGGTCAATTATTCGCTTCGCGACTGCATTCGAGAGAATTTGACGCAACTTCGCGTTGATCCGCACAAGCTCCGATGGCTTGTATTTTCCCGTGCGACGAGCTTCGGCATATGTTTCTTCGATTAGATCGGGAGTCAGCCCCTCAATTGTCTGAAACGCACCGAATAGGTCTTCGATATGCCTGCAATCGTATGCTTCTCTTTCATAGCTCGTTGGCGCAAGCTCGGTGTCCCTATTTTCATGAAAGGCCCAGCAGTAGGATGCAAGCAGAGTTGGCTTTTTAGTTTTAGAGACCGTGCCAGAAGAGTTGATTTCTGCCAGCTTGGCCTGCATTGCAGCCTTTGCCTCTGTTTTAGTCTTGCAGTGAACCGTATAAGTTGGGGATCGTTTGTAGCGTCCCGTCTTAGGGTCCTTGATTCCAAGTGAAAAATAATAGCGATAGGTGTTAGGCGACCTCTTGTCTTTCCAACACGTGCCTCTTCCGCTAATGAGTGGTTGTTCTGACATCTTTGCACTCCGTTTCATTGATGAGTTTTCAACAATTCATTGAGTGCAGTTTAGCTAAAGCCGTTAGTAATATGTTTGTAAAAGCGTAGTCGCAGCTATCAGAGGCAAAAGACACAAACTGCTGTGTTTATCTGCGGTTATATGGTGTTCAATGATGTTTGATGAATGGTAGGGGGGGAGCATTAAATCATATCTCCTAAAGCGGGTGTCGACGGTTCGAATCCGCCCGGGGGCACCAGGGAATATGACGGCGTCGCGGGAGCGGCGCCGTTTCTGGTTTGCGGGGGCCGCCGTGCTGCTCGCCCGTGGGGGACTGGCATCTGTTTCCTAGAGTGCGCTGCGGTAAATCTTTCTCGCGTTGTCCAGCGTGAGCTTCCTGAAGCTGCCGAAGAGCTCTCCGCGGTTGATCTTGAGGCCCGGAATCATCTTTTCGATATCGTCCTCGGTGACTCCGAACTCCGATAGCGCGCGCGGCATTCCCAGCGAGACGAAGAAATCCTGCAGCTCGTCGATGGTCGCTTCGACCGCGTACTCGATTGCCTGCTCGGGGGTTACCTCCACATCGAGCTCGTCCGCGTCCGAATCGATGGGTTCGATGCCAAGGGCCTGGGCGCTGAACTCCAGGAAGCGCTCAGGGTGCTCTCGCCATACGTAGCGCATCCAGGCGGGGAAGATGACGGCGAGGCCGGCGCCGTGCGTGATCTTGGTGTCCAGTGCGGATAGCTCGTGCTCAAGGCCGCGGCAGGTCCAATCGCCGTCGCGCAGGGCGTTATGGGCGAGCGTACCCACCCACATGATCTCGGCGCGGGCGTCGTAGTCATCGGGGTTCTCCATCACCTTGGGCGCCGCCTCCCTCGCGGCGCGCACTAGCCCGCAGGCGATGTTGTCGGTTACGCCCACGGCGGGCTCGCCGGAGAAGAGTCGCTCCATGATATGGGCGATCATGTCGGTCACTCCCGCGGCGGTCTGGCAGGCGGGCAGGCTGAAGGTCAGCTCCGGGTCGAGGAAGGCGATGGCCGGGCGGTTGAGGTCCGTGTTAATGCTGCATTTGAGGTGCTCCTCGTCGTTGCTGATAACGCAGGAGTTAGAGGCCTCGGAACCGGATGCGGGGATGGTCACCACGCAGGCGACGTCGATGCGGTCGGCGGGAACGGCGCGCTTGCGGAAGAAGTCCCATACGTCGCCGTCGTATACCGCCCCAGTGCGATGGCCTTCGCGCAGTCCATGACGGAGCCGCCGCCCACGGGCAGGATGATGTCGGCGTCGTTTGCCCGTGCGAGCTCGACGCCTTCTCGTGCCAAGCCTATTTCGGGGTTTGGACGCACCCCTCCAAGCCCGATGTGCTCCACGCCCGCGGCATCGAGCGATGCCCTCACGCGGACGAGCGTTCCGCAGCGAACTGCGGAACCCCTGCCGTAGACAATGAGCGCTCAGCGGTAGCCGGAGGCGGACAGAGTCCCCCAACCTTGTCGGTCGCTTTTCGCCCAAAGACAAAGCGGGTGGGGGAGTAGAAGGAGAAATCGTTCATGGAGCTCCAATCTGGCGTTTCGCCCTACATGCGCGGAGGAGTTTTTCGGGCGCATCGCCTGCGTTCGCGTCGCAATCTCGGCGGCGCGGTGCGGTCCGTGGATTCCATCGTATCGCCCGCGGCACCCCTTACCGACGATTGAGGCGAGTCTGCATTTCGCGGCGCGACGTCCACCTGGCGGACGATATCCGTTCGCGACACGTGGCCGTCCCGGTCGCAATAGCGTATGCGCACCGGGTTGCCGAGATGGGCCTGCGACCCCTTCTCCTGATGCGAGCGCGCGAGACGGGCGAGCAGCGGCGCGAGCACCTGCTCGACCGTCTCCTCCCGATACCACGCCGCCACGGGCAACCCGTTCACGTCAAACCCGTACGTTCGCCATGCCATTCGCCTCGCCGCCTTCGCCGAACGAAACCGCGTATCCAGACCGCCGGTCCCCCACCCAGCACTTCGACGAGCCTTCGCGCTCACTTCTGCGGTCGGGATGCGCCCGCGAGGCGCTCGGCAGGCAGCGCCATTTCCGCTCGCTGTGTCGAGCGCGAGTGTCGAGAAGTCGCCATATGCCACTCAGATGTAGCATGGAGTGCCGAAGTGCACGCGCCCGTGACGAAACACTGGCGCCAACCCGTTCCGCGCACCACCCCGCCCGTAAGGTGTGTGGCGAAAGGAGGACCAGTCGCATGAACATCCCCGAGACACAGAGCCTACCTCGATCGCATTCCGCACGAGCTTCTCTGACATTTCCGCCCATTACCACGTGGAGGTCCCCGTCACGGAGATCGCCTACGCATACGACTACATCAATTCCCGGCATGCCCCGCGCAGGCAGGCCACGCTGAACGACGGGTCCGCGGCCCGGCAGGACGAATGACGCGCTTCGGCACAGGCCATGCCGAAACGCGTCACGCAAGCAAAGGAAGGAAGCCAACATCACATGAGCATCATCGCAGCACGCATCGACAACCGCCTGCTACACGGCATAGTGGCAACCCAGTGGGTACCCGAGTTCCGTCCGCAGCGTCTCATGGTCATCGATGACATCGTCGCCAACGACCCGACCAAGAAGGCCGCCATGCGGATGGCAAAGCCCTCGGGAGTCGCCCTCTCCATTATCAACAAGGAGACGGCTCTCACGAACTATCGGGCGGGCAAGTACGACGACCACACGGTCTTCATCGTGGCGCGAGACCCCCAGACCATCCTCGACGTCATACAGACGGGCCAGGTTGTTCCCAAACTCGTGGTCGGAGGCACAGTCTTTCCCGAAGAGGGGTCAGACGCCGTCCAGGTGAGCAGTCGCGCCTACGTCACCAAAGACGAGCTGCCCGCATATCGAGCGATTGCTGGCACCGGCTGCGACATCACCGTTCGCTATGTGCCGGCCGACAAGCCCGTAGAGCTCTCCAGCATCATCACGCTTTAGCAAGGGAGTGAACTTATGACACCATCCATCATCCAGATAGCCGTCGTTACACTCATCGCCTTCATCTACGGAGCCGAGAAGAACGCGGGACAAATTCTCACGAACATGTCCGTCACGCCAGCATGGTTCGTCGGACTTGCGCTCGGCGACCCCGTAACCGGCCTCGCCGTCGGCGCCATCGTCCAACTCATGAGCCTGGGCGTGGCGGCCATGGGAGGAGCCTCCGTCCCCGACTATCCCACTGCCGCCATCATTGGCGCCGTCGTTGCCATCACCTCGGGTCAGGAGGCGAGCGTCGGCGTTGCCGCCGGAATCGCAGTCGGCATGCTCGGCCTTCAGCTCGACGTCATCGCCAAGACGGCAAACGGCTTCCTCGGGCGTACCTCGCAGCGCTTTGCCGAAGAGGGCAAGTACTCGCAGATGAAGAGCGTACTTTTCCTCGGTCCGGTCTTCTATGGCCTTACGGCGGCCATCCCCACGTTTGCCGTACTGCTCTTTGGCGCCGATGCCGTCAACGCTTTCCTCTCCGTCATGCCCTCCTGGTTCACGACCGGCCTCTCCATCGCCGCCGGTATCCTCCCCGTCGTCGGCCTTGCGATGCTTCTGTCCTTCATGCCAATGAAGAAATTCATCGCCTACGCCATCGTTGGCTTCGTTCTGGCCGCCTACCTGCAGATAAGCATTCTCCCCATTGCCCTGCTCGGTGCCGCCGCGGCCATCGAGTACTACAAGTCGCACAGCAATCCGTCCGTAAACGCCCTCGACGCTGGAGGTCTGGAAGATGAGTAACGAAGTTAACGCCACCAAGGCAAACGAAGCGCCAACCCGCCTGGCAGACGGAACGTACCAGCCAGTCCTCACCGTTTCCGATCTCGACCGTTGCGGCCGCCGCTGGATGCTCGGCGCGTCCATCTATAACTATGAGTCCCAGTGTGCCCCGGCGGTCATGTTCGCAACCGAACCCGCCCTGCGCAAGATCTATGCAGGAGACGAGGAGGGCTACCGCAGGTCACTTCTGAGCACCTATCGCTATTACAATGCGACTCCCCAGGTAAGCGGCCTGCTCCTCGGCGCCGGCCTAGCCTTGGAGGACAAGGGGCACAATGACGCCATCGACGCGGTCCAAGACCTTAAGATTGGCCTCATGGGCTCCCTCTCAGGAGTCGGCGATACGATCTTCGCCATCCTCATTCCCACCATCTTCGGCTCCATCGCCGCCTACATGGGACAGGCGGGAAACCCCGTCGGCGTGCTTCTCTGGCTCGCCGTCGCCATCGCCATCTTCGTATGGAAGCTCTTTGACTGGCGCATAGGCTATAAGTTCGGCGACAAGCTCTTCACGACCCTTGCCGAGAAGATGTCCGTTTTCACCGAGTCGACGTCGGCACTTGGCATGATGGTCGTCGGTGCGCTCATCCCCACCGTCATCAAGGTCTCGTGTGGTCTCACGTTCACCATGGGTGACGTCACGCTCGACGTCCAGACGGGCATCCTCGACCAAATCATGGTCGGCATGCTGCCCGTAATAGCCACAGCCATCGTCTACGCCCTCGTCAAGCGCAAGGTCAGCATCAACAAGATTGTCCTCGGCATCCTCATCATCTCGTGGGTGTGCGCGGCTTTCGGCATTCTTGCTGCCTAGCCTAGGGCTAGACCAACCCACAAAGGACGCATTATGAGGCACATCATCATTGCATCGCACTACGGCCTGGCAGCCGGACTCGGAGACACGCTCAAGGCCATCATAGGACCGGGGCACGACATCAGGGTTGTCTGCGCGTTTACAGACGAAACCCCGCTCGAGGAGAAGCTCGCCAGCGCATTCGAGGGCATCGCCGAAGATGACGAGACCCTCGTTCTCACCGACATCCTTCAGGGCAGCGTAAACCAGCTCGTAGCCTGCTCGGCTCCGCGAGGCGCGTTCATAGTGACCGGCGTAAACCTTCCCGTGGCCCTCGAGCTCTCGCTCCACGCCGGACAGCTTACTCCCGATGTGGTGAGGCATGTCGTCACCCAAGCCAAAGAGCAGCTCGTCTACCTCGGAGATCTTACTCCGGACGTTGACGAAGAAGACGAATAGGAAAGACGCGACAGTAAGGAGGACGAGACATGCGCAAAGTCCCGACCAATAACCAGCACCTGTTCTACCAACCGAAGGACGTGTGGGTGGGAGACGTCATGCCCTTCGGCAAGGACGGCACGTTCTATCTATACCACCAGCGTGACACGCGCGACCCCGCTCCGCTTGCCGAAGGACAGCCCTTTGGGTGGTCGCTCGCGACCACCCAGGACTTCGTGACGTACCAGGAACACGGAACGGCGATCCCCCACGGCGGAGAAGACGACCAAGACCAGTTCATCTACGCCGGAACCGTTTACGAGGCAAAAGGGGAGGTACGCGCTTTCTATACCGGGTTCAACCGCAACTACCTGCGAGAAGGCAAAACGTCCCAGGTGCTCATGCAGGCGAAGGCCTGCTCGGATGATTATGCGACGTGGAAAAAGACGGGCGTTGCAGTAGAGCTCACGCCTCAGCCAGGATACGATGGGCGCAACTGGCGCGACCCTTTCGTAATATGGGATGACGACCGGAAGGAATACCTCCTCGTACTGGGCACGCGTAAGGGAGACGACCCCTCCAAAACCCTCCAAACTGGCAGGCTCGTTCACTTTACGTCGAAGGACCTCGAGCACTGGCAGTTCAAGGGCGACTTCTGGGCCCCCGGCCTCTACACCATGTTCGAAATGCCAGACATTTTTAAAATTGGCGATTGGTGGTACCTGGTCTACTCTGAGTACAGCGACGAGAACAAGATCGTCTACCGCATGAGCCGCGATCTCTACGGTCCGTGGGAGAAGCCGAGAGATGACGCCTTCGACGGGAGGGCGTATTACGCCGGACGGACCGCCTTCGACGGATCGCGCAGGATTCTGTCCGGCTGGGTCCCCACGCGCGAGAACGACGATGACCGGGCCAACTGGCTTTGGGGTGGCTCGTTTATGCCCCATGAGGTGTACCAGCGCCCCAATGGCACCCTCGGCGTTCGCCCTCCCCAAAGCATAAAGGATGCGTTCGAGTGCCCTGATGCCGTCCCGGATATCGAGCTTCGCGGAGACCACGAACGAACGGAGTGCGTAATCACCGAAAACGCAGGCGAGATCTTCTGCTTCGAGGCAGACGTGACGTTCAGGGACGCTTGCGACTTCTCAATTCGAGCCTACAAGAATCTCGAGACCGACGAGTCGTACGAATACCGCTTCGACCTCGACGCGAATCGGCTCTCGTTCGACAAGAGCCCCTGTTACAAGTGGTTCCGCGTAATGGATAAGGGGCTTTGGAGGCCAGTCTGGCTCGAGTCCGGGCGTTCTTACCACCTGCAGCTCATCGTTGACGACAACATCCTCGTCCTCTACCTCGACGGTACCGCACTCACGACACGCGTCTGCGAGAAGTTCGGCCACTCGCTTGCTGTTACGGTAACGAATGGCGAACTCAAACTGTCCAACATAGCCTTGGCGAAGGGGCTGCGCGAACAGGAAAAGTAAGCCAGTGAACCTCGTCGCCACAGCGACTCCCCCAGCAAAACACGCGAACAACGGGTCCGGCCGCATTCCGGCGACCGGACTCGTCCTGTGCCCTGATGGCACATGGCCCCGGGCTGCCGACAGCGAGGCGGCCTTAGGGGCCTCGCCTACAGATTCCTGAGTGCGTCGACGAGGGAGACCTTGCCCGCGGTGACCTCGTCGGCCTGCTTGATGACCTTTGCGGGCACGACGGCCACCACAGCGCCGGCGGCAGAGTCGATTCGAGCGATGTGGTCAGAGACGGAGCGAACGGCGAGCCGCTTGCCGACAGGGAGGCAGTCAAAGGTGGCAAAGCGCACTCCTACGGTTGGGATACGCCCGTGAGGCGCTCGGCGGACAGCGCTGTTGCCGCTCGCTGTGTCGAGCGCAGGTGTCGAGAAGTCGCCATATGCCACTACAGATGTATCATGGAGTGCCGAAGTTCACGTGCCCGTGACAAAACGCGGGCGCCAACCCGTCCCGAGCACCACCCCGCCCGTAAGGTGTGGGACGAAAGGAGGACCAGCCGCATGAACATCCCCGAGACACAGAAAGACCTGCTTGCCTACCTCGATCGCATCACGCGCGAGCTTGGCAGCACGCGGGGCGGGCGCATCCAGAACCGTCTCGACCACTTCACCACGGCATCTATAACCGACTCGCTCGCCATCTCGCGCAGCCTGGCAAGTCAGTATCTCAACGAGCTCGTGCGCGCTGGCCTCGTGGTGAAAGCAGGGGCACGACCGGTGTGCTACTTCCACCGCCGCTCCCTCGAACGCTTCTTCCAGTCTCGCATTGAGCGTAGCACCTACCCTTCGGTCGAGCAGCTCTTCGCCACGCTCGGAAACGGCGAGCGACTCGACTTCGACCGCGCAATCGGTCACGAGCTGAGCCTTGCGCCCTGCATCAGCCAGCTCTGCGCCGCGCTCAAGTACCCGCCAGCTGGCCTGCCCATCCTGCTCTGTGGCGCCTCGGGAACCGGCAAGGGTCTACTCGCCGAACTTGCCCTCGAATACGGCAAGAACGTCGGCGTCCTGCAGCAGGAAGCCAAGCTTGTGAGCATCGACTGCTCGCATTACGCAGACGATGCCCGCGCGCTCACTCACGACCTGTGCGCAGATGGCGGGCCTGCAGATCGGGCGAGCGGCGGCATCGTTTATCTCAAGGACGTCGACGCCCTCTCACCCGCTGCCCAGGACGCGCTCTTGGAGTGGGCCTCCGCACAGGCGGGCGCCATTGTGCCAGCCCCTGCTGTGCGCCTTATCTTTGCCACCTCAAACGAGGCAGACAGTACCGAGTGCCGCAGCCTCACGCGTCGCATCCCCATGTCCGCCCAGGTGCCGTCTCTGCGCGAGCGCACCCAGGAGGAGCGTGAGGAACTGACTCTCCACTTCCTCAAGGAGGAGGGCCGACGCATAGGACGCGACATCCTCATAAGTCGCGGAGCCTTCCGAGCCCTCGCCGGCACCAACTTCGAGGAGAACGTACGCGGCCTGCGCGACTGCATCACCAACTGTTGCGCCGAGGCCTATCTAGACACGAAGGGTGACAGCCTGGAGATTCGCACCTACCAGCTTCCCTCCGCAATCCTTGCCGGCTCCGCACTCGAGCGCAGCGAGAACGACATGCAGCTCATCGACACCACCCGGAGCATCCAAAGCCAGGCGGACGACCGCGCACGGCATGTACTCGACGCCATGCTGGAGCCATACGAGAGCTATCGCGAAGGCACGCTTGATGGGGGCGCGTGCAGCGCTCAGCTGGTGGAGCGAGCCCGCGACCTCGAGGACTACCTGGCGTTCGGGCAAAACCCGGGCCGCTCGAAGTCCGACGCATACGAGCAGATCGCCGACAGCGTCGTCACTTCCGTGAACGAACTCTACTCGATCGATTTGTCCCGAAAGAGCTCGCATCTAATCGCCCAGGGCATCTGCCTCCAGCTGTGGCCGCCCGCAAGCCTCTCGCGTTGGAAGAGCTCCCATGCAAGCGAGCTTTCCGGCATGCGCGGCGTCGTGGCCCAGCGCAACCGCTTTGCCGTTACTGTCTGCGCCTGCATCGCTGATGAACTCAAGGCCACGCTCGGCATCGCACTCGACGATCTCACGTGTCTGCTCGTCCTTGCGCATGCGGCACTCGCACTCGACCCGTCTAAGCGTCGTCGGAGCGTCGGTATCGTCCTCAGTCATGGCTACTCGACCGCCACGAGCATCGCCGACGCCGCCAATCGGATTCTTGACACGAGGGTCTTCGAGGCCATCGACATGCCCTACGACCAGAAGGTTACGGACGTCGCTGTTCCTCTTCAGCAAATCATCGACCGCTTCTCCTACGCAGACGAGGTCGTCATCCTCGTGGACATGGGATCGCTCCAGGATATTTATAAGAGTCTGGAATCCACCTCCGGCATGACGCTCGGCATCATAAACAACGCCTCTACCGGCCTTGCGGTGGAGGTTGGCGCCGGACTTATCGCGGGTCGCTCCGTGCGAGAGGTTCTCGACGATGCTGCGGCAGCTTGCACCTGTAATTATCACATCGTGGCGCGCAACGCCCGACCGGACGCGATTGTCTTCTGCTCCGAAGGCGGACTTGACGCAGCTGCGCGGATCCGCGATCTCGTGGCGCAGAGCCTGCCTGGCGAGTCCCCCGCGCGGCTTGTCGCCGTTGACTGGCGGCAGCTCGCCAATAACGGATCTGAGGATGCCGCCTTCTCCCAGTACAACGTGCGCTCGGTCATCGGCACGGACAATCCGCACGCCGACGGAGTCCCGTTCATTTCGCTCGAGGAACTCATCGCCGGCGAAGGAACGGCCCAGATAGACCGCGCCTTCGCACGCTTGCTCGACGCTGACAGCTTGCGCACGTTCCACCAGAATCTCGTCAAGAACATGACCCTCAGGAACGTGGTCGAGTCCATCACAATCCTTAACCCCAACAAGCTCTTCGGCGAAATCGAGAGTGCCGCAGAGCGGCTCCAGCAGCTCACCGGAGACGTGATTGGCGCTCGTGTGAGCATGGGGCTCTACGTGCACCTGTGTTGTCTCGTGGAGCGCCTCGTGACCAGAAGCCCCATCGAGAACTACGCAGACGAGCAGCGCTTCGCCAATGAACACAACGATTTCGTCGAGGCATTCCGCACGAGCTTCTCTGACATTTCCGCCCATTACCACGTGGAGGTCCCCGTCACGGAGATCGCCTACGCATACGACTACATCAATTCCCGGCATGCCCCGCGCAGGCAGGCCACGCCGAACGATGGGCCCGCGGCTCAGCAGGACGAGTGACGCGCCTCGCAAGCAAAGGAAGGAAGCCAACATCACACGAGCATCATCGATCGCTGCGTGCAAGGCGGCGGGCCTCACCGTGTTCGCCAAGCGCGAGGAGCGTTTTGGTTTTTCGCAAGCAAATGCGGACGAAATCAGCGACCAGATTCCCGATACGCTCAAACATGCAGGGCCCCTATGTGTTTAACCTCATTTTTCCGTGTGCGGTAGAATGGAGTCGTTGAGATCGCGAACGCCTTAAAGGGAGAGTTTTTGTGGATGCGCATCTGGATGGGGGCTCTTCCGCCCCGCTGTATCAACAGGTGCTCGATTTGCTTAAGAGCGATATCGAACAGGGGACATATCCCGTTGACTCGCAGATTCCAACGGAACTTGAGCTTTCTAAGATGTACGGCGTGGGAAGGGTCACGGTTCGCCGCGCAATAGAGGAGCTTGTGGGCGAGGGGTATCTCACCAAGCGGCAGGGGCGTGGTACGTTTGTGACCGCGACAAAGATAATTCGCAAGGTGCATCAGAAGGACGATGTTCAGAGTTTTACCCAAGCATGCGCTGAAAACGGCATGAAGGCGGGCGCTCGCGTCGTTGCCCGCAAGACCGTTGCCGCCGATCGCGACCTCGCTTCTTTCTTTGGCTTGGATGAAGGCTCTGACCTCATCTTGGTCTCACGCGTGCGTACCGCAGACGGCGTGCCGGTCCTGTTCGAGAACAACTACTATCCTGTCGATGGATTCGAATTTCTCAAAGATATCGGTCTCTCCAATTGTTCGATATTCGAGGCCGTGGGGGAGCGTACGGGTAGGTATCCCTGCTCGTCCGATCCCTGCAGGCTGGAGATCGCCCGTGCGGGAATTGATGCCGCCCGCGAGCTCAAGGTCCCAGTAGGGGAGCCACTGTTCTTCATGAACGCGGGCTTTCTCGATTCCAACGGAGAGCGCTTCTGCTATGGCAGACAGTACTACGTGGGTTCGCGCTACAGCTTCGATATCTAGCGGCTCTGTCTCACACAGCGCTGTTCTCGTATTGCCGCGGCAGGTCCGTTTAGCGCGTAAAAGTTACCACTTATAGAACAACCTAATATGTTTCTTGACCGACGCCTTCATGCAGGTTATACATAGAACAACCTAAGATGTTTGCCTATACGTGAAGGATTTTTGGCAAGCATCGTTGCTCTGGCAGGAGGTTAAGAATGCCGGATGCCAAACAGGAGAAGCCCAAGCGCAGATTCCATCTCCAGCTTCCCCATGTGTACACCATCGCGTTCATGCTGATCGTGTTCTTCGCGGTGCTCACATGGATCGTCCCATCGGGTCAGTTCGACCGCCAGACCATTCAGACGGCCGCGGGCGAGCGAGAAGTCGCCGTAGCCGGAACGTACCAAGAGGTCGACAAGGTCTACACCGATTCGGAGACGGGGGAGACCGTCGATCTGCGACAGGGCATCGATGCCGTCCTGCAGGCTCCCGCCAAGGGCATTCAGGCTGCGGCCGATGTCGTCGCGTTCGTCCTGCTGATCGGCGGATCGTTCGCCATCGTCACCAAGACCAACGCCCTAAACGCCGGCATGAGCCGCGTGATCAAGAAGCTGAAGAACAAGGACATCTTGATCATCCCCATCTCCATGATCCTGCTCTCGATCTGCGGCACCACGTTCGGCATGTCCGAGGAGGCGCTGCCGTTCTACGCGATCTTCATCCCCATCATGCTGAGCATCGGGTATGACTCCATGACCGCGTTCATCATCTGCTTCCTCGGCCCCAACCTTGGTTACTGCGCATCCACTATTGATCCTTTCAACGTGCTGATCGCCCAGGGCGTTATCGGCATCGAGGGAAATCCCCAGCTTTGGCTCCGCGCCATCCTGTGGGTCATCTTCACCGCCGCGGGCATTTTCTGGGCCATGCGCTACGCGCGCCGCGTCAAGCTCGATCCCAAGTCCTCCATCACCTATGAGGACGATAAGCAGAAGCGCATCGAGTTCTCTGTCACCGATGCCTCTATCGAAGAGGAGTTCACGCTTCGCCACAAGCTCGTCCTCATTGATTTCGCGGTCGGCATGGGCGTTATCGTGTGGGGCCTCGTTACCCAGGGCTGGTATATGGACGAGATCTCCATGGTGTTCCTGGCCATGGGCCTTCTTGCCGGCATACTCGGCGGCCTGGACGAGAAGACCATTGCGGAGGAGTTCGTCCGCGGAATCGCCGACTTCGCCTACGCAGCCTGCATCATCGGCATCGCCCGCGGCATCCTGGTCGTCGCAGAGGGCGGAATGATCATCGACTCTATTCTTAACTGGCTCGTCGGACTCCTTGCGGGCGCTCCGTCCTTCATCTATACCACCTTCATGTACATCGTCCTCGGCCTGCTTTCGCTGCTGGTTCCTTCCAGCTCCGGCCTCGCTGCACTCACCATGCCCGTCATGGGCCCGCTGACCGAGCTTATGGGCCTCAATCCCGGGGCTGCCGTCACCGCTCTGCAGTTCGCGAACCAGACCGTCAACACCATCAGCCCCGTTGCGGGCATGACCGTCGCGGGTCTTGCCGTGGCGAAGATCTCCTTCGGGCAATGGTGGAAGACCATCTGGAAGTTCTTTATCTTCATGGTTCTGTTCGGATTGGTCGCGACTGTGATCTCCGGCCTACTGCCGATGTAGGAGGTGCCCAGCATGGATTTAAGCGCTTCCACACCCCGTCTGCGTCGCGAGCAGGTCGCCGGCATGAACATTCACTACATCATGTGGTCGCTCGATTACTTCCTTGATGCTCAGCAGCGCCTTGGCTTCAAAACCATCGAGCTTTGGGCGGCCGAGCCGCACGTGACGCTGGACCACACGGGGTATTTCGAGGCCGACGAGCTTCGCCGCAAGATCGAGTCCCGCGGACTCTCCGTGAGCTCCCTGTGTCCGGAGAACGTGGTGTATCCGTGGCAGTACGCTGCCAGAAAGCCCCTCCACGCGCAGCGGAGCCTCGCTTACTTTAAGCACGGCATCGAGCTCGCCGAGGTGCTCGGCGCCCCGTATATGTCCATCAACTCCGGTTGGGGCGATTGGGACGAGGACCGCGAGGAGGCTTGGAAGCGCTCTGCCGAGCACTTGGCGATTCTTGCGGACTATGCCGGCGAGCACGGCGTGACCCTCTGCATGGAGAGCCTGAGGCCGGAAGAGAGCAACTTGGTGGTTACACTCGCGGACGCCAGGCGCATGCTTGACCAAGTAGCCAGCCCGCACCTTACTCCAATGGTGGACACTACCGCTATGGGAGTCGCCGGCGAGAGCCTTGAAGAGTGGTTTGCCGAGTTTGGCGATGGTGCCATAAGGAACATGCGCTTCATTGATGGCGACCCATATGGCCATCTGGTTTGGGGCGATGGAAAGCACAGTATGGACGATTTCGTACGCGTCCTCAACGCGCATGGGTTCGAGGGCTATCTTGGTCAGGAGATCACCGATGGAAGGTATTTCGATGATCCCGCAGCAGCGGACCGGCACAACATGGACGCCTTCGAGAGGTATTTTGTCGACTAGCGCGTAGCTCCCATTCGCGTGGGGAAGTCAACACGCTTGACGAGAAGACTCGCAGTAAACGTTGGCGGATTCGTCCGCCGTATCGAAAGGAAGAATAACAATGAACGCACATGATCTTATCGCCGACGCAATCGCTGAAAAGGGCGGTTTCGATAGCGTCTTCTGGGTTGCCTGCGGCGGCTCCCTCATCGACCTGCTGCCCGTCCACGAGCTGCTCAAGCGCGAGGCGACTACGTTTGCCAGCGAGGCGTATACCGCCCGCGAGTTCGATATCATGCGTCCCAAGCGCCTGGGCGAAAAGTCCCTTGTCATCGCTTGCAGCCACTCCGGCAACACCCCCGAGGTAATCGATGCGTGCTCGATCGCCAAGGCGGCGGGCGCGACCGTTATCGTGCAGACGGACAACGCGGGTTCCGGCATCGATAACGGTGAGTGGACGTGCTGGGTATATCCGTGGGGCGAGGGAGTTCCGCAGGCGGAGGTGCCCGCCGGCATCTCTTTGGCTCTCGCTTCCGAGCTCCTGGATCAGCAGGAAGGTTATGCCGACCTTGCCGACATGTACGAAGGCATCGCCAAGATGGACCAGATCCTGCCTGCAGCTCGCGAGAAGGTCAACGCCGAACTCTGCGACCGTTTTGCCGCCCTGTGCCAGGACCACAAGTTCCTGTATATCTTGGGGTCCGGTCCCGTGTTTAGCCAGGCCTATGGCTTCGCTATCTGCTCGCTTATGGAGATGCAGTGGCAGAGCTGCGCCTATATCCACTCCGGCGAGTACTTCCACGGCCCCTTCGAGGTGACCGAGCCCGGAGTCTTCTACTTCCTGCAGATGTCTTCTAGTGAGTGCCGAGCCATGGATGAGCGCGCCCTCGCATTCCTCGAGACCCATACCGACACTCTTATGGTGCTCGACGCCATGGAGTACGGCATGGACCAAGTACCGGCGAGCGTTCGCGCGTTCCTTGATCCAATCCTGTTCTACGCGATGAACTGTGAGCTGCGCTCCGCTCGCGGCAAGGTGTTCGACCATCACCCGGACGTGCGTCGTTACATGGGCATCGAGAAGTACTAGCGATTTTAAAACGGGGCGCGAGGCGCGTTGAGACGTGCGAATCCCTCGCGCCCCGTCTGCTCGCCGTAACCACGGCGGTTTACCTGAATGGAGATAACCATGGCAGCCTATCCTATAAGCGTGCTTGGCTTTGGAGACAACGTTGTCGATAAGTACGAGCACATCAAGACCATGTATCCCGGCGGCAATGCAGTTAACTTCGCCGTCTTCGCCAAGAAGCTCGGCGTCGATCGCAGCGCCTACATGGGAATCTTCGGATCAGATGAGGAGGCCGAGCACGTTATAGCATCGCTCGAGGACGAGGGCGTCGAGCTTCTTCGCTGCCAGCAGGTCCTGGGCGTCAACGGCGCCGCTCGCGTGACCGTTGACGAGACCGGGGACCGTATCTTCCTGGGCTCCAATGAAGGCGGCATACGTGGCGACATGCGCTACGTGATAGACCGCTTCGCCGCCGAGTACGTCAGCGGCTTCGATTTGGTGCACAGCGGCAACTACTGCTTCACCGAGCGCGAGCTCCCCAAGATCAAGGCTGCCGGCGTGCCTATCAGCTTCGACTTCTCCGATGACTCCACCGACGAGTACTTCGGGCAGATTGCGCCATTTGTGACGTACGCCTTTATGTCCATGGGCGACGCTTCCCTGGAGGATATCAAGGCGAAGCTCGAGTGGGTGAAGGCCCTTGGCCCTCAAATCGTATGCGCATCGCGCGGGAGCAAGGGCTCCGTCGCCTATGACGGCGAAAACTTCTACGAGCAGGGCATCAAGCCCGTGGCGCCCGAGGAGCTCAAAGACGCTATGGCGGCCGGCGATTCACTGCTGACGGCGTTTTTGGTCACCTATCTTTCCAAGAAGAAGGCCGGCGAGTGCGGCGAGGCCGCGATTCGCGAGAGCCTGGACTTCGCTGCCGGTTTTGCGGCGGAGACCTGCAAGATCGAGGGCAGTTGGGGCCACCCGCTGGTCTACGAGAACTAGTTTTTTGTCGTGGCGGGGTGTCTTGGGGCGCCCCGCATTGCGTTAGGAGTCAAGATGTCCGTTCGTGCCTGCGCGGCAGGATTTTGCTGCGCCGATGTCTACCAGAATCTGGATCCCCTGGGTTGCATCCAAGGGGGCCTCTCAGGAGCGCTTCGAGGGGTGCTTCTTGAGTATATGAAGGCAAAAGGGATATGCAATCTTCATATACGGCCTTCTTTTAGAGGGCGTTGTCCTTACTCTTTCATCTCCTTGCCTATGGACATTTTGTCCATAGGCAAGAGTCCATGGTCGAGATCATGGTGAAGTTCTGCGGCCAGTAATTACTGCATCACATATTCTGTTGTCACCTGGGAGGCTCGCTTTTGCGGGCCTCTTTGCGTTGCTAAGGGGCCATGGTCTGTCGATAAATAAAGCGCCCGCTTGCGGGGGAGCAAGCGGGCGCCGTTGAGCGAATATGTTTGCGGCCCTAGCCGCTGCGGGTGATGGGTCCTCGACTAGTTAGTCGTGCCGGAATCGTCGCCCGAATCGGAGCCAGAAAGCGAAACCGTCAACGTGATCGTGCTGTCGGTGGACTGCTTGCCGGTGGGGGAGACGCCCGTGACGGTGGCGTTTTCGTTGCCGCTCACGGGGTTGCCGTTCTGGTCGCAGAACGCGATGTTGTAGAAGCCGGCATTGTTGAGCGCGGTGACGGCGGCAGAGATGCTCTTACCGTACAGATTGCCCGGAACGCTCGCCTTGCCGGACTTCTTGGCAATGACGACGGTAATCGTGGCGCCGGGCTTCTGCTTGCCGCTGGGGTTCCAGCTAATCACCGTGCCCTCGGTAACCGAGTCGTTCTCCTGATAACTCACGTTAACGCCAAAGCCGGCCATGTCGAGCGCATTGCGCGCCTGGGACTCGGTCATGTCAGTCAGATCGGGAACAGAGGTGGTATCCGGGCCGCTCGAGACCTTGTACGAGATGGTCGTGCCCTTCTCGACTTCTTTGCCGGCATCGGTGCCCTGCTCAAAGACCTGGCCTTCCTCGGCTTCGTTGGCTTCCTCGGAAGCGCTGCCCTTAAGGCCAACGCTTGCCAGCGCTGCCTCGGCCTGGTCCTTGGTCAGGCCAACGAGCTGCGGAACCTCAACCTTCTCGGAGGGCTTGGGGCCCTTGGAGACCACCAGGTTCACGCGCGTGCCCTTGGGCTTCTTGGCGTTGCCGTTGGGGGTCTGCTCGGCAACCTTGCCCTCGTCGACGTCGTCGTTGTAGCTCTGGTCGACGGTGCCGACCTCCAGGCCGGCTTCCTTGATCAGCTCGACGGCAGTCTGCTGGTCCTTGCCCAGCACATCGGGCACGGTGACCTGCTCGCCGCCAAAGAGTCCTGTGGCAAAGGCCACCACGATGCCGATGACGGCAACGGCTGCCACCACGGCGGCGATGATCTTGTTCTTGTTGGATTTGGGCTCTTCGACCTCGTAGGAGCCGGTGGAGCCCGAAACCGAGCTACGGGCGGTATTCTGGCCGCTCACGCCCGAGACGGGACGCACCATGGCGCGCGTCTGATCGGAAAGCTCGCGAGTCTTGGTGGCGCCCAGCTCACCGGGGGCACCGATAATGCGCGTGGGCTCCGAGACGTTGACGGCACGGCCCGACAGG
>CAJLOU010000026.1 GCA_905208345.1 uncultured Collinsella sp. | reverse complement strand
TGCAGCAACGGCGGGATGCCACCTGTGGCACCCCGCCGTTCAACCTCAACCTTCAAGTTGACCTTGAGGCGATTTTTGCGTCCCTTTACATGCCGTTCACATCGCCCCCAAACTCCCCCACCCAAGGCACGTGCGGCCCACCACCGCGATGCCAAGTGGCGAAAAATGGGACGGGCCCCAGATTGCCCATGCGCGCGCAAAAGCACGCCGCGGCAATCTGGAGCCCGTCCCCAAATACCTATAAATATGCAGGTCAGCGATGTGTTAACGATGTGCCAGCGGGTGCGCCGCCAAATAGACCTCGGTCAGTTGCGTACGATCGACATGCGTGTAGACCTGCGTGGTCGATATATCGGCATGTCCCAAGATCTCCTGTAGCACACGGAGGTCTGCGCCGCCCGCAAGCATATGGGTGGCAAAGGAGTGACGCAGCGTATGGGGATGGAGCCCCACCAGTCCCACCTGGCGCCCGTAGCGCTCACAGATGGCATGGATGCCCTGGCGCGACAGACGGCGGCCGTTCTTATTTAAAAAGACCGCCGAGGTCTCGGTTCCGCGGGCATGGGCCGCCAAGCGAGAACGCCCCTCAGTTACATAAAGCGTCAGAGCTCGCGCCGCGCTTCCTACCAGCGGGGACAGGCGTTCCTTCGAGCCCTTACCACGAACGAGCACAAAGCCATCGTCGATATGGATATCGCCCACATCGAGCCCCACCAACTCGCTCACACGCAAACCGCATCCGTAGAGCACTTCCAAGATGGCATGGTCACGCAAGCCCATCTCGCCCTCGGGGAAATCTTGATCGAGCAGCGCCGAGACATCCTCCACCGATAGATACTCCGGCAAACGCTCAGCCTTTTTAGGCAGGCGCAACGCCGCCGTTGGATTTTGGGCCACAGCCCCATCGCGCACCAAAAAGGCATGCAGGCCCTTCACGGCCGCAAGCGCACGCTCCACCGAGGCATCCGAATAGCCCCCATCGCGACGGTCGGCAACAAAGCCCTCCACGACCTGACGGGTCACCTCTTCAAAAGACACAATACCCGCCCGCTCCAGATAGGCGCAGTACGTCGTCAGGTCACGACGATAGGCCGCAATCGTGTTGCGCGCCAAACCCCGCTCGACCGCGAGGTAATCGAGATACTCCCCCGCCGCCACGGCGAGCGACGAGGGAGTAGCTTCGGTATGTTCCTTATTCGCCGGCACCCTTAGTCCGTAGCGAGGTTCATGGGCGTCACCTGCAGACGGTCGACACCCTCGTGCTGGCCGATCGAAGCGCGCACGAACTCGCGGAACAGCGGCTGCGGGTTGGTCGGGCGGCTCTTGAACTCGGGATGAGCCTGGGTTGCCACATACCACGGATGCACGTCGCGCGGCAGCTCGACCATCTCGACCAGGCGCTCGTCGGGCGACAGACCCGAAATAACCAAGCCGGCGTCCTCGAGCTGGTCACGGAAGGCGTTGTTGAACTCAAAGCGATGACGGTGACGCTCGTAGACGAGCTCCTCGCCATATGCCTCGCGAGCAAGGGTATCGGCGGCGAGCTTGCACGGATAGGCGCCCAGGCGCATGGTGCCGCCCTTCTCGGTCACGTCCTCCTGCGAGCTCATCAGATCGATGACGCTAAACGGGCCGTCCGGATCGAACTCGGAGGAGCTGGCGCCGGCAAGGCCGACGACGTTGCGGGCGAACTCGCACACGGCCACCTGCATACCCAGGCAAATGCCCAGATACGGAATCTTGTGCTCACGGGCAAACTCGGCCGCGAGGATCTTGCCCTCCAGGGCGCGCTTGCCAAAGCCGCCGGGGACCAGGATGCCCGAGGCGTCGCCCAGAACCTCGGAGACATTCTGCTCGTCGAGGCTCTCGCCGTCGACCAGCTGGACGTCCACATGGCGATCGTAGAAGACGCCCGCATGGTGCAGGGCCTCGATAACCGACAGGTACGCATCGGGCAGCTGCGTGTACTTGCCCACGACGGCGATCTTCACCTTGTCGGCGTGATGGTTGGCGTGATTCTGTTTGCGCAGGAACTCGTTCCACTCGCTCATGTCGCGCTCACGCGGGTCCAGACCCAGGCGCTCGCAAATGCGCAGGTCAAAGTCCTGCTCGGCAAGCAGCTGCGGAACATCGTAAATGCTCGCGCAGTCCTCGTTGGTAAAGACACAATCGGTGTCGACGTCGCAGAAGCTTGCGATCTTTCCGCGGATAGCGTCATCGATATGGTGGTCGGAGCGCAGCACGATGATATCGGGCTGGATGCCAAAGCTGCGGAGCTCCTTGACGGAATGCTGTGTGGGCTTGGTCTTGACCTCGTGGGCGGCGGCGATATAGGGAACGAGCGACACGTGGATGTAGCAGACGTTCTCGGGGCCGGCCTCCTTGCGGTACTGACGGATGGCCTCGACAAACGGTTGGGACTCGATGTCGCCGATCGTGCCGCCCAGCTCGGTGATGACTACATCGGAGCCGGTCTGCTCCTCGATGCGGCGGAACTTGTCCTTAATGGCATTGGTGACGTGGGGAATCACCTGCACGGTACCGCCCAAAAAGTCGCCGCGACGCTCGCGGGCGATTAGGCTTTTGTAGATGGCACCGGTCGTAAAGTTGGAATCGCGGGTCAGGTTCTCATCAATAAAGCGCTCGTAATGACCCAGGTCCAGGTCGGACTCGTAACCATCCTCGGTAACGAAGACCTCACCATGCTGGAACGGGCTCATGGTACCGGGGTCGACGTTCAGATACGGGTCGGCCTTCTGCATCGTTACTTTGTAGCCACGCGACTTGAGCAGACGGCCCAGCGAGGCCGCGGTGATACCCTTGCCCAGGGACGAAACCACGCCACCGGTTACGAACACATGCTTGGTCATATTGAGTTACCTGCGCTTCCCGTAGAAGTTGTTTATCCACATCTTACGGGTCTTCATTGTAATACTCGCGCCGCGGACCGTTCGCAATTTTTCTCGCGTGCGATTGCATTTCTCAATCTTGAAACAAAACGCCGCCCGGTTTCCCAGGCGGCGTCGCTATGGCAAGGGTTACATGCTGCTATCGATCAGCAACCGCGTCCTCAAGCATTTCTTGAACGAGCATGCCGGTACGGACGCCCTCAAGATACCATTCGCCACGTTCGGTGAGGCAAATGCCATTTGCAAGCTGACCGCCGTCGTCGCTATAACGCGAGACGACATCAATCATGCCTTCGGAATCCAAGCGATCGATTGCGGCGCGGGCACGATACGGCGAAACCCCCACGCGCTCGGCAAGCGTTTTGCGCGAGAAACCATACGGCCCGCCATTGTCTTCGGTTTGCTGGTCGATCTCCATCAACACCAGCACCTCGACACGCTTCATATCGTTGACACTCGCACGACCCTTGCCCGCCATAGCAGCCTCCTCAAACCGAGCACGAGCATCTAACGCGCCGTGCGCGACCGACACACCTCACGATGGCAGGTAATATCCATCATGCGGCATCCCGCTAAGGATGAAACAGTTACGGTTATTGTATACCGCTCAAATTGTTTCTAGGCAGGTAAACAGCTATTTTTCGCCGAAATAGGCGCTTTATTGATCAAAAAGCCGTACCGGGCGCTAACCCGATACGGCCAAAATGCAATGCAATTACCGCGGTGCTTCAAACTTAGCGATGGAAGAAACCGCGGCGCTCAAACTTGGGCTCGCAGCACACGTTGATACCCAGTTTGCGCAGTACCGTCTCGTCCGTCGGCGAGATAATCACGCTAAAGAAGGCATCGCAACCGCGCAGCTGCTCCAGGCCCGAAAGGACGCGAGCGGCCGTCTCACTCGTGGCCGAGGTGATCGACAGCGCCATAAGCGTCTCGTCGGTGTGGAGGCGCGGGTTTTTGCTGCCCAGGAAATGCGTCTTGAGCTTGCTGATAGGCTCGATCGCTTCATCGCTAATGACCTCGAGCTCAAGGTCGACGCCCGAGACATGCTTAAGTGCATTCATGATGAGCGAGCTCGCAGCGCCCAGGCGCGTGGAAGTCTTGCCGGTCACCACGGAGCCATCGGGCATGACCATGGCGCCTACGGGGCCACCCGTCAGCTGCTCCCTGGTGAGGGCCGCCGAGCGCGCCGGTGAGTAGTTCTTATCGATGCCGGCTTTCTTCATAATGATCTTGAGACGGTCGACTTGCTCATCGCCCACGCCGGTACGGCGCACATTTTCGACCGCGGTAAAGTAGCGGCGGACGATCTCCATCTTGGAAGCGTCGCGGCAGGCATCGTCATCGGTGATGGCAAAGCCGACCATATTGACGCCCATGTCCGTAGGGCTCTGGTAGGGGCTCTTGCCCAGGATCTTTTCCATCAGGGCACGGACTACCGGGAAGGCCTCGACGTCGCGGTTGTAGTTGACCGTGGTCTTGTTGTAGGCCTCAAGGTGGAACGAATCGATGATATTGGCATCGTCGAGGTCAGCCGTGGCGGCCTCGTAGGCAATATTGACCGGATGCGTCAGAGGAAGATTCCAGACCGGGAAGGTCTCAAACTTGGCATAGCCGGCGGCGGTACCGTGCTTATGCTCGTGATACAGCTGCGAGAGGCAAGTGGCGAGCTTGCCCGAGCCGGGGCCGGGTGCCGTCACGACAACGAGCGGACGCGTGGTCTCGACAAACTCGTTCTTGCCGTAGCCATCGTCGGACACGATCAGATCGACATCGTGCGGATACCCCTCGATGGGATAGTGCAGCTTGGCGGGAATACCGAGCGCGTTCAGGCGGTTGCGGAACACATCGGCAGCGGGCTGGCCGGCGTACTGGGTGATGACCACAGCCGCGACAGCAAAGCCGTTGCCGCGGAACAGGTCAACCAGGCGCAGCACATCCTCGTCATAGGTAATGCCAAGGTCACCACGAGCCTTGTTTTTCTCGATGTGGTTCGCGTTGATCGCGATGATAACCTCGACATCGTCGGCGATGCTCTTGAGCATGCGGAACTTGCTGTCCGGTTCAAAACCCGGCAGCACGCGGCTCGCATGATAGTCATCGAACAGCTTACCGCCAAACTCCAAATAGAGCTTGCCACCAAACTGCGAGATGCGCTCCTTAATGTGAGCAGCCTGCAGCTCGATATATTTCGCGTTGTCGAAACCCTGGCGCATATATGGCTCCCGTCCCGTTTCCATTTAATGTTCTAGGCGATTATAACGGAGCAGACCCTCCCCAACGCCCAAGCAATCAACTGGCACCAACCAAACACGCCATCGATAAGTTGCGGTGAAATAGTTCCCGTTTAACCCCTCAAGACGGCCAAACAGGAACTATTCCACCGCAACTTCCCCTTTTTGGTTCAAACAAACCTGGCCTTTGTATCAATAATGGAAACGTCGCAGGTTGAGCATAAGCCAGCGAAAGCCCACCAGAGTAGGCAAAGCGCCCTCTGCACCAACAATGGAAAGCGCCGCAGGCAGAGGACGGACAGCGAGCGCCGTCCAGAACGTACAAGTTGGCATGAAAAAGGCGAGGCATAGACCTTTTGGTCATGCCTTGCCTTTTGAATGACAAATTGTCGTTCTGGACGGCGCGTAGCGTCGACCGGTTCCGCGGTTTGGTAAAACCGCGGAACAAAAAGTCGCCCCCTCCCGCGCACGGAACGGGAGGGGGCTAAAGGTAGGAGTCTACCGGTGGGTTTACCCCACCGGACAGACGATGACCAGGTGATCCTTTACAGGATCGTCAAGGTTTCCGTGGGGTACCCGTTGGGTACTTAGAGCAACACGCAGGCGACGGTCAGGATGATGGCGCAGACGACGGAGAGCGCGACGATGAGCTTAAGGGCAAACTTGAGCCAGGTCGTCCACTCGATCTTGGCCAGGGCGAGACCGCCCATGATGGCACCGGAGGTCGGGGTGAACAGGTTCACGACACCGATGGCGGCGGAGAAGATCATGACCATGACCTCAGGCGAGAAGCCGAGCTTAACAGCCAACGGTCCCATGATGGGCATGGAGACGGTGGCCATACCGGAGGTCGAGGGGATCAGGAAGGACAGGCCGAAGTAGACCAGGAAGCTCATGGGAGCGAAGATCACGCCGGACAGGCCAGCCAGAGCATTGGCGGCAGCGTCGAGGACGAAGACGTCGAGGCCGGTGCTAGCCATGAGGACGGAGATACCACGGGCGAGGGCGATGACGAGAACAACGGACATCATGTCGGCAGCGCCGGTGATAAAGGTGTTAACGATCTGCTTCTCGGATAGGCCACCGATGATACCGATCAGGACGGCCATAAGGAAGAACCAGGTGGAAGCCTCGTCGAAGTACCACTGGCCAATGGGCAGGCCGGTGATCAGGGCAGACCAGCCCTGGACGACGGCGTTACCGTCGGCGTCGTAGACAGCGCCAGCGTCGAAGAAGTTAGCGACGCCCTCGTTGAGGTCGGCCAGCGGAATGAAGCCGACGATCATGACGACGAAGGTGAAGGCGAAGGCAATCAGAACACCCTTCTGACGACCGGTGAGCTTGACCTCCTTGTGGACCTCGGAAGCAGCCTTGCCGTGAGCCTCTTCGGCGTCCTTGAGCTCCTGCATCGACAGGATGGTGGAACCCTTGTCAGCCTTGACCTTCTTGGCGTAGCTCATCACGAAGAAGATGGACATAGCGGTAGTGACAATCCACAGGACGGCACCGAGGCCGATGATGATGGACTGGTTGACCTCAATGCCAACGCCGGTCAGAGCGTCGACGGCAGCGCCGACGGCGAACGGGTTAACCGTGGAGCCCAGGCAGCCGCAGCCAGCGCCGAGCAGGACGGTAGCGGCACCGACCATGGGGTCGAAGCCAGCGGCCATCATGGTAGCGGCGAGCAGGGCGTAGAAGGGAACGGTCTCCTCGCACATACCATAGGTGGTACCACCGAGGGAGAAGATGAGCATCAGCACGGGAATGAGCATAATCTCGTTGCCCTTAAGCTTCTGCACCAGAACGGCGATGCCGTTGTCCAGGGCGCCGGTCTCGGTCATCATACCGAGGAAGCCGCCCAAGATCATAACGAAGAGGCAGACGGGCAGAGCGTCAGCGAAGCCCTTAATCGGGGCGGTGCAGAAATCGCTCAGACGGGCGGCAGTAACCGCGCCGCCGGACGTGCCGGAGACGATAACGGTAATCACTGCGACAATTGCCAGCAGAGCAAGAAGAATGGTGAACGATGAAGGCATACCGCGCTTTTTCTTAGCGGTCTCAGTCATAGTTCTCATCCCCCCTTCATAAATCATTTACTGATCTCGCCAGAAGCGGCTCTTCCGTGCCGTGCCTGCCGCTTGATGCGAGATTATTACCAGATAAAACCGCTCGGGGTGTGCAGCAATACACCCCGAGCGAGATGCTAGATGCTCTTACTTGAGCGTGGCGTACATGACAGCCTTGATGGTGTGCATGCGGTTCTCGGCCTCGTCGAAGACCTTGGAAGCGGGGCTCTCGAAGACCTCGTCGGTGACCTCCTGCTCGGTGATGCCGAACTGCTCGCACTTCTCGGCGCCAATGGTGGTGTTGGTGTCGTGGAAGCTGGGCAGGCAGTGCAGGAAGATGGCACCCGGGTTGGCCATAGCCATGACCTCGGAGGTGACACGATACGGGGTGAGCTGAGCGATGCGCTCGGCCCAGACCTCGTCGGGCTCGCCCATGGAGACCCACACGTCGGTGTAGATAACGTCGGCACCGGTGACGCCGTCCTTGACGTCGGTGGTCAGCTTGATGGTGCAGCCGTTAGCCTCGGCGATGGGCTTGCAGGCCTCGATGACGTCGTCAGCGGGCATGCACTCCTCGGGGCCGCAGGCCACGAAGTTCATGCCGAGCTTGGAGCAGACGACCATGAGGGAGCGAGCGACATTGTTCTTGCAGTCGCCCATGAAGACGAGGGTCTTGCCCTTGATGTCGTAGTTGAAGTTCTCCTGGACGGTCAGGATGTCGGCGAGCATCTGGGTGGGGTGCCACTCGGTGGTCAGGCCGTTCCACACGGGCACGCCGGACTTAGCAGCGAGCTCCTCGACGTCGTCCTGGGCAAAGCCACGGAACTCGATGCCGTCATACATGCGGCCGAGAACGCGGGCAGTGTCCTCGATGGACTCCTTCTTGCCCATCTGCGACGAACCCGGATCGAGGTAGGTGACGCCCATGCCCAGATCCATGCCGCCGACCTCGAAGGCGCAGCGGGTACGAGTAGAGGTCTTCTGGAAGAGCAGAACGATGTTCTTGCCCTCGAGATAGCGGTGCGGAACGCCAGCGCGCTTCATATCCTTGAAGTTCTTGGAGAGCTTGAGCAGGTACTCGATCTCCTCGGTGGTGAGGTCGAGAAGCTTGAGGAAGCTACGGCCGGAAAGGTTAACACCCATGGTTTGATTCCTTTCGAAGAAATGAATTACGTAAGTATTAGTGGTGCCCGTTTAACGGGCGAAGCCGGTGCGGTTGTAGGGGGACCGCACCGGAAACGGAAAGACTTAGAGGTCCTCGCGCCAGAAGGGCATGCTCATGCAGCGCGGGCCGCCGCGGCCGCGGGAGAGCTCGGCGGAGGGCACGACGAGAAGGTCCAGGCCCTCCTTGTACAGCACGTCGTTGGTGACGGTGTTGCGGGCGTAGACGCAGATCTTGCCGGGCTCGACGCACAGGGTGTTGGAGCCGTCGTTCCACTGCTCGCGGGAGGCCGCGATCGGGTCGCCGCCGCCGCAGGGGATCAGCTTGACCTGGTCGACGCCGGTGGCGTCCTCCAGGACGTGCTCGAGGGTGTCCTCGATCAGGCGGATGTTCACGTCGCCCGGGTTCTTGCCGGCGGTCAGCTCGTAGACGCGCAGGGTGCCCATGATGGCGGGGTGGATCGTGAACTTATCGACGTCGATCTGGGTGAAGACCGTGTCGAGGTGCATGAAGGCGCGCGAGACCGGGATATCGAAGGCCAGGATGCGCTCGACCTTGGAGTCGGAGTTCCAGAAGATGTTCTGGGCCATGACGTCGATCGCGGCGGCCTGGGTGCGCTGGGAGATGCCGACGGCGAGGGTCTTCTCGTTGATGTTCAGCACGTCGCCGCCCTCGGTGTGGAACTGGCAGTCGCGGCGGAAGTACAGCGAGACGTCCTTGTAGTCGGGGTGGTACTTGAAGATGTACTTGCCGTACAGGGTCTCGCGGTTGCGGGTGACCGAGTACATGCGGTTGAGGTTGACGCCCTCGCCGATGACCGCGAACGGGTCGCGGGTGAAGTAGAGGTTGGGCATCGGGTCGATGATCAGGTCGGACTCGGACTCGGAGTTGACCAGGGAGTCGAGGGTCGTGGACGCCGTGAGGGGCATGTCGATCTCGGACTTGGTCATGCCGGCCATGGTCTTCTTGACGAACTCGAGGTTGTCCTCGATGGAGTCCAGCTTCTCGCGGACGATCTGCGGCATGTGCTGGCCGCGGATGCCGGCCTCGGCGATGTACTGGTCGGTGAACTCGGCGCGGGCGCCGGGGACCTGGTCGAACACCTCGGCGACGAGGTTCTCGAGATAGAGGACCTCCACGCCCTGGTCCCTCAGGATCTGGGCGAAGGTGTCGTGCTCCTGCTGCGCGACCTCCAGGAACGGGACGTCGTCGAACAGGAGTCGCTCGAGCTCGTCGGGCGGCAGGTTGAGGAGCTCGTCGCCGGGACGGTGCAGGCAGACCTTCCTGAGCTTGCCGATCTCGGAAGGCACGTGCAGACCTTTCGTCATGGCCTCCTACCTTTCTTTCGGGCCCTTGTCAGGGCCGATTCGTTAGCGCCCCTCCGTGTGAGGCGTTATTGCTGACGACATATTTATATCCAAAATCAGCTCATACTTCCACCTTGCCCCCGAACGGTTTTTTATAGGGGGTGAACGGCATACACATATACTTCACGCATGGCACACTTCATCTTAATAAAGCGTATTTACGTGCTTAAACGCGTTTTAATCCTAAAATCAAATGGAACTAAACTTTGTTAAACCATCCTCAAATTGCATATTTCCAATAAAGCTATGAATAGAATTAGCGGTTCACACCGCGTCTCAACCATTTTCATTTTTATTCAGAAAAAAGTTTGTCCTATTCATTTCTGATAAATAAATTACCGTTTACCAGACGCTTGATACCGTTCACCGGAAACTCAGTATAAGGCCCAGCGGATACCGCCTCGCTTTACGGCCCCATTTGTAACAACTTGACTTCTCGGTATAGAAAAACGGACCCGCTTCCCCTAGGGAAACGGGTCCGTTTTCGATTATCTTCGGCTAATTTGGATAAGGCCCCCGAAGACCATCGGAATCCTAGCGATCGAACTCCGCCAGTGCCTCGCCCAAAAGCCTCAGGCCCTCGCGCAGAACGTCCTCGCTCGCGCAGTAGCCCAGGCGTGCGCCGCAGGGAAGCTCAAAACGGCTACCGGGGACCAGCAGCACTCCCCTCTCGGACAGCAGGCGCCTGCAGAACTCCTCGTCATCCTCGGGAATATCCAGCTGGATAAACGAGGTGGACACGCCCTGCGGGGCCGTCCAGGAAACGCGATGCTGCGTATCGATCCAAGCCTGCGCGATATCGCGGTTGCCAAACACGATCTTGCGATTGCGCTCGAGAATCTTATCCTTGTGCTCAAGCACATAGGTCGCCAGAGCATCGTTGAACACGCCGCCGCAGATCATGGTGTAATCGCGATAGGTACGGATGCGGTTGGACACCTCTTTGTCGGCCAGGACCCAGCCCACGCGGGCCGCAGGTGTCGAATAGGTCTTCGACAACGAGTTGGTGACAATGGCCCTCTCGTACACGTCGACCATCGACATAAAGGACTCAGTGTTTTCGAGCGGCAGATATACCTCGTCGCACAGCACGTAGGCGCCCACCGAGCGGGCGATCTCGGCAATCTGGCCGAGCATATCGGCATCGAGCACCGTACCGATGGGGTTAGATGCGTTGTTTATGCAGATAAGCTTGGTGTTGGGACGCACCAAGCGCTTGAGTTCCTCGATATCGGGCTTCCAGCCGAGTTCCTCGCGAAGCTCCCAATACTCGACCTCGGCGCCCAGCGTGCGCGGAATCTCGTAGAGCGGCGCGTAGGTGGGCCACTCGGCGATAACATGGTCGCCGGGCTCGACCACAGCCATGATGGCGTTGAGGTTAGCGCCCGTGCAGCCATTGGTCTGCAGAATGTGATCGGGATTGACCTCCCGACGATACAGCTTGGCAACCTCGGCCTTAAACTCCGGCGAGCCCTCGATCCAGCCGTAGTTCATCTTCTCGCGGTCCAGGCGCTCGTAGAACGTGGCGCCGTCCTGTTCATCGAGCGCGCGCAGCTCGCCCATGGTGAGCGACGAGATCGTCGACTGGGCGATGTCCCACGTGGCGCTCTTCTCCCAAACGTTGAGCCATTCCTCAACGCCAATCGTCTTGATGTCCATGGCCAAGCTCCTTACAAAAGCAGTCATCCAATCGTGTTGACGTTCCTCATACAAGATTGGGGCGGTGCGAAAACCCGCACCGCCCCAATGGGAGACATCTAATGGCAGCTAGATGTATGTATTATGACCTGTACGGGTCCTTGAAGACCTTAGAGGTCCTCGCGCCAGAAGGGCATGCTCATGCAGCGCGGGCCGCCGCGGCCGCGGGAGAGCTCGGCGGAGGGCACGACGAGAAGGTCCAGGCCCTCCTTGTACAGCACGTCGTTGGTGACGGTGTTGCGGGCGTAGACGCAGATCTTGCCGGGCTCGACGCACAGGGTGTTGGAGCCGTCGTTCCACTGCTCGCGGGAGGCCGCGATCGGGTCGCCGCCGCCGCAGGGGATCAGCTTGACCTGGTCGACGCCGGTGGCGTCCTCCAGGACGTGCTCGAGGGTGTCCTCGATCAGGCGGATGTTCACGTCGCCCGGGTTCTTGCCGGCGGTCAGCTCGTAGACGCGCAGGGTGCCCATGATGGCGGGGTGGATCGTGAACTTATCGACGTCGATCTGGGTGAAGACCGTGTCGAGGTGCATGAAGGCGCGCGAGACCGGGATATCGAAGGCCAGGATGCGCTCGACCTTGGAGTCGGAGTTCCAGAAGATGTTCTGGGCCATGACGTCGATCGCGGCGGCCTGGGTGCGCTGGGAGATGCCGACGGCGAGGGTCTTCTCGTTGATGTTCAGCACGTCGCCGCCCTCGGTGTGGAACTGGCAGTCGCGGCGGAAGTACAGCGAGACGTCCTTGTAGTCGGGGTGGTACTTGAAGATGTACTTGCCGTACAGGGTCTCGCGGTTGCGGGTGACCGAGTACATGCGGTTGAGGTTGACGCCCTCGCCGATGACCGCGAACGGGTCGCGGGTGAAGTAGAGGTTGGGCATCGGGTCGATGATCAGGTCGGACTCGGACTCGGAGTTGACCAGGGAGTCGAGGGTCGTGGACGCCGTGAGGGGCATGTCGATCTCGGACTTGGTCATGCCGGCCATGGTCTTCTTGACGAACTCGAGGTTGTCCTCGATGGAGTCCAGCTTCTCGCGGACGATCTGCGGCATGTGCTGGCCGCGGATGCCGGCCTCGGCGATGTACTGGTCGGTGAACTCGGCGCGGGCGCCGGGGACCTGGTCGAACACCTCGGCGACGAGGTTCTCGAGATAGAGGACCTCCACGCCCTGGTCCCTCAGGATCTGGGCGAAGGTGTCGTGCTCCTGCTGCGCGACCTCCAGGAACGGGACGTCGTCGAACAGGAGTCGCTCGAGCTCGTCGGGCGGCAGGTTGAGGAGCTCGTCGCCGGGACGGTGCAGGCAGACCTTCCTGAGCTTGCCGATCTCGGAAGGCACGTGCAGACCTTTCGTCATGGCCTCCTACCTTTCTTTCGGGCCTTTCGGCCGAATCTCTCAGCGCCCTTCCATAGCGGACGCTGCTTGCTGACAGCTCTAGTTATATCCAAAAACCACCTGCAATTCCACCTCGCCCCCGAACGGTCAGCAAAGTGCGATGAACGGTATATCGCATATGATTCCCCCATGATGCACTTCGGTTCTCTAAAGCAGGTTTTCAAAGGTAAATGTTCTTTTTTCTAAGGAATTAAGCTAGATTGCACAAATATTTTCATGTTTAGGAATTGCATAGCTAAAACGGTTTTCTGCATATATATGTCGTTTGTCCATGATTCAATTTGGATTCGATTATATTCAGCTCGCAATCATTCTTATTCATACATCCTCACCAGTTGAGTATGGATATAGATTGTTTCCAAACGAGTTGGACAGTTAGTTGCATGCCTTGGCAGCGTAAGAAGTAGGTAAAGATACCGTTCACGCGATACGTCCGTGCCAGCGGTCGACTAAATTGAGACAATAGTGAAAAGTGTTAGGCTACCGTCCTCTGTGGGGACTGAACGGACAGATGCATATGCCGAGCAAAATCGAAAAGAAGCAAGCCGCCGCAAAGCTGCGCAAACCGCCGCGCGACTTCTCGTACACGCAAAACCGAGAGCTTAGCTGGCTGCGCTTTGACAACCGCGTGCTTGACGAAGCCTTCGATGAGACCGTTCCGCTGTTCGAGCGTCTAAAGTTCGTGTCGATTTTCGAGTCCAACCTCGACGAGTTTCTCATGGTGCGCGTGGGCGGCCTGTCCGATCTGGCGGAGCTCAAAAAACAACCTGTCGACAACAAGAGCAATATGACCGCCTCCGAACAGGTCGATGCTGTCATGGCCGAAATGCCCGGGCTCCTTACCCGTTGGGAGTCCATCTTTAAGAGCATCGAGGGCAAGCTCGACACCTTGGGCGTTCACCGCGCCCGCATCGATTCGCTTACGCCCGAGGAGCGCACCTTTGTAACCCGCTACTTCCAGGCCTACGTGTCACCGGTCATCTCGCCGCTGGTCATCGATCCGCGCCACCCCTTCCCCAACCTGCGCAATGGCGCGCTCTATCTGGCCTGTGGTCTGGACGGCGCCACCGACGAGGAGAGCCTGCTGGGCCTTATCGAGATTCCCGCCTCGATGAACCGCGTGGTCGAGATCCCCTCGCCCACCGGCACCTACTCCTACATCTTGCTCGAGGGCGTCATCCTCGCCTGCTTGGACAGCTGCTTTGGCTCCTATAAGCCGCTGGATCGTGCGCTGATCCGCGTCACCCGCAACGCCGACATCGATCCGGACGGCGAGGGCGTCGAAGAGGAAGAGGACTACCGCCAGCACATGAAGCGCATCCTCAAGAAGCGCCTGCGCCTGCAGCCGGTAGTGCTCGCGGTCTCGGGGTCGCTCGAGAAGGCAACGCTCAAGACTATCCGCAAGGCGCTCGAGCTTTCGCGCCGCTCTGTCTTTACCTGCGATATCCCGCTCAACCTGGGCTACGTCTTCGGCATTGAGGGCAAGATTCCCGAGCACCTGCGCAACGAGCTGCTCTTTACGCCGTTTAGGCCGCAGCCCAATCCCAACATCGACATGACCCGCTCCATCCGCGAGCAGGTGCTGCAGCACGACAAGCTGCTCTTTTATCCCTACGAGGCCATGAACCCGTTCTTGGACCTGGTGCACGAGGCCGCCTATGACCCCGAGTGCATCTCGCTGCGCATCACGCTCTACCGCGTGGCCAAGCAGAGCCGCCTGTGCGAGTCGCTGATCGATGCTGCCGAGAACGGCAAAGAGGTCACGGTGCTCATGGAGCTCCGCGCGCGCTTTGACGAGCAGAACAACATCGAGTGGGCCGAGCGTCTGGAAGAAGCGGGCTGCACCGTCATCTATGGTTCCGAGGGCTTTAAATGCCACTCAAAGATCTGCCAGCTCACCTATCGCGAGGGTATGGCGCTCACCCGCCTCACGCTTTTGGGCACCGGCAACTTTAACGAGAAGACGGCCAAACTCTACAGCGACTTTATGCTCATGACGGCCCATCCCGGCATCGGTGAAGACGCCAACCTGTTCTTCCGCAATCTGTCGCTGGGCAACCTGCGCGGCGACTACCGCTTCCTGGGTGTGGCGCCCGTCGGACTGAAACCGCTCATCATGCGCGGGCTTGACCGCGAGATCCAGCGCGCCCTTGCCGGCGAGCCCGCCCGCGTGTTCTTTAAGCTCAACTCGCTGACCGACCGCGAGGTTATCGACAAGATCGCCGAGGCATCGTGTGCCGGCGTGCGCGTAGACATGATCATCCGCGGCATCTCGTGCCTCAAGCCCGGTGTTCCGGGCAAGACCGAGAACGTGCATGTCCGCTCCATCGTCGGACGCTTTTTGGAGCACGCCCGTGTTTACGCTTTTGGCGTGGACTCGGACATGATTTACCTGAGCTCGGCAGACATGATGACACGCAACACCGAGCACCGCGTGGAGATCGCCTTCCCCGTGCTCGACCCCACCTGCCGCGCCCTAGTGCACGAGTACATGGGCATGCAGCTGCAGGACAACGTGAAGGCCCGCAGCCTCACGAGCGACGGCACCTGGGTCCCCGTGGAACGTGCAGAGGGTGAGAAACCCTTCAACTCGCAGGAAGCTCTACTGGAGCGTGCCTATCGCAACGCCGAGGCCGCCGCGCAGCAGCGCGCACAGGAGAAGGAACGTGTGGCCGAAGAAGCTATTCAGGCCGAGGTTGAACATGGGGCAGCCGCCAAACCGGAAGCGGTTGCCGCTCCCCCGGTGAATGAGCCCGAGGCTGCCGCAGAGCCCGCCATGGAGAAAGCGCCCGAGCCCGCTACCGCGACTCCGGAGCCCGCCGCCGAGGCAAAGCCCGCCCCAGCTCCTGATCCGCAGCCGACCACGCCCAAGGTCCAAGAGGTCCAGGCGACCGTCATTGAGCCCGAGCCTGCACCTGCACCTCAGCCCGAGCCGCAGGTCACCAAGTCCGCACCCGGGACGAGTGCCCGTCGCGATAAGCCCGCCGGCAAGACCAAGGCCATCGAGCGCCATCGCCCCGGTCGCGTGCGCATGGGCCTGGGTCTGATCGGCCTGGGTCTTAAGACGCTCATTACCGGCAAGACGAAATAGCCGTTTGTAGAAGCAGTTTGTAGAAGCGCCCCGCATTTGAGGAAAGCCTCGGATGCGGGGCGCTTTTCCCTGCTACCATGGTGCGAGCAACAACGCGAATGACAGGCAGGAATATGAAGCTCACTATAGAATCGATGACCTACGGCGCCGACGGGCTGGCGCACGCCGACAACGGCAAGGCCGTCTTTGTGCAGGGTGCCGTGGCAGGCGACACCGTCGAGGCCGAGGTCGTACAGGACGGCAAGTCGTTCATGCGCGCCCGCACCACCGAGATTCTGGAGCCAAGCCCCGATCGCATTCAGCCTCCCTGCCCCTTCGTGGGCATCTGCGGCGGCTGCTCGTGGGGCAATCTCTCACGCACGGCACAGCTCGCCGCCAAGGAGCAAAACCTGCGCTCCACGCTCGAGCGCATCGGCAAGTTCGCTCCTGAGCAGGTCGATGAGTTGGTACAGCCCATCTGCCACACCAAGGACGACTGGGGCTACCGCAATAAAATCGAGCTCGAACCGACCGTCGTCAACGGTCGCGTGCGCCTTGGCATGCACGGTGTCGACCCCAGCAAAATCGTGACCGTCGATACGTGCCCGCTGTTCGATAAGCGCTTCCCGAAGGCGCTCAAATCGGTCGTCGGCGCGCTCAACTATCTGAGCGGCAGCCACGACCTGGGCCTCGAGCGCGTGGGCATTCGCGCCTCGCGCCGCACCAAGGCGCTCGAGGTCGCTCTCTGGACGCCTACGGGCTCCTTCCCGCGCTCGCAGGTCTCCCGCGTTCTGGCAGACGCCGCTCATCCCACGAGCATCGTGCGCGTGATGAGCAAGGGCGAAAAGAAGGCCCGCCGTGTCTGCAAGGTCGAAATGCTCGCCGGAGAGGGCTCATGGACCGAGAATATCGCCGAGGGTCAGATGCGCCTGTCCGCCCCATCGTTTTTCCAAGTCAACACCAAGGGTGCCGAGATTTTGATCGAGCTTGTCATGGAAGCGCTCGACCCGCAGGAAGACGAGCTTGCCGTGGACCTGTACTGCGGTGCCGGCACCTTTACCCTGCCGCTCGCCCGCCGCTGCGACTTTGTCGCTGCCGTCGAGGCCTACGGCCCCGCCGTGCGCGATCTACGCCGTAACCTGGAAATCAACAAGCTTGATAACGTCGACGTCATTGGCGGAGACGCGGTGCGCGAGTTCCCCGACCAGGACGCCGATGTCCTGGTAGTCGATCCGCCGCGCGCAGGATTGGCGCCCGAGGCCATCGACCTCATCGCGAGTACGAGTGCCCGAGATGTTGCCTACGTGAGCTGCGACCCGGCAACTTTGGCCCGCGACCTCAAACGCTTTGTCGAAGAAGGCACCTTCTCCCCCGTAAAGATCACGCCGGTCGACCTATTCCCGCAAACCTTCCACTGCGAAACCGTCGTCCACCTCAAGCGCAACTAGACACATGATCATTGCTCAGAAAAATCATTGGGAAATCGAGCGTGGCAAGCGGAGGTCTTCGGGGTATAAGACGGCTAATTGTATGCCGCCTTACGAAAGGAATCCTCATGCCCAGCGTTGCCGTTCTCGCCGCCGATGGCTTTGAAACTATTGAATGCTTGACCATGGTCGATGTCATGCGTCGCGGCGGCGTGCGCGCCACGCTCGTCTCGATTATGCCCACGCGCGAGGTCGTAAGCTCGCTGCAGATCCCCGTGACCTGCGATGCGCTCTTTGATGAGATCAACTTTGACGAGTACGACTGCGTCGTGCTGCCCGGCGGCCTGCCCGGTGCCACCAACCTGCGCGCAGATCAGCGCGTCTGCGATGTGGTCTGCGAGTTCGCCGCGACCAAGCACGTCGCCGCCATCTGCGCCGCCCCGTTTATCCTGGGCGAGCTCGACCTGCTCGAGGGGCGCCACGCCACGTGCTTCCCTGGCTTTGAGAAAAGCTTCCCCGAGGGCGCCTATACCGGCGAGAAGGTTACGCAAGACGGCAACATCATCACCGCCAGCGGCATGGCCCAGTCGCTCCCCTTTGCGCTTGAGCTGCTGCGCACGATCGCCGGCGACAAGGCTGTCGAGAAGGTCGCCGAGGGCATCCAACTATGATTTTGGCTTCGCAATCACCGCGCCGCATAGAGCTGATGCGCGAGGCAGGCTACAACATTCGCGTGATTCCCGCGGATATCGACGAAACGCCCTTTGATGGCGAGGCCCCGCTCACGCTTGTCGAGCGCTTGGCACGCGCCAAGGCGGCTGCCGTTGCTGCCGAGTATGCCGAGCCCAATGAGCTGACGGTCGCGGCCGACACCATCGTCACCTTCGACGGCAAGATTTTGGGCAAGCCGGCAACCGAGGGCGAGGCGCGCACCATGCTCCGCGAGCTTTCGGGCCGCACGCACCAGGTCGCAACCGGCGTCTGCATCGTTAAGGCAGGCGATACGGCCGCCCCGCATGCCGCCGAGAGCCTGTCGTTTGTCGATATGACCGACGTGACATTCTACGAGCTCACCGACGAGCAGATCGAGCACTACGTTGCCTCGGGTGAGCCCATGGATAAGGCAGGCGCCTACGGCATCCAGGGCACAGGCGGCCGCATGCTCGTGCACGATATTTCGGGCGACTTCTATAACGTGGTGGGCCTACCCATCGCCCGCGTCGCGCGCGCGATTCAAAAACTCTCGTAATTGCATCTGGCGCTGGGTATCCCCCAGCGCCTACAATTTTGGCGTACCGTACGGATCCCGACCGGGCACAAGGCGCGGCGGAAAACCGATAGGAGTTAAACATGGATACACTGCTCGAGGCCATTGACGTCTGCGATGTCGATGGCTTTTGCTATGGCAACTATACGGACGAGGAGGCCGGCACCGGTTGCACCGTAATCGTGGCACCCGAGGGCGCCACCGGCGGCGTTGACGTTCGCGGCGGTGCTCCCGCTTCGCGCGAGACCGACCTGCTGCGACCCGAGAACACCGTCGACAAGGTCCACGCCGTCTGCCTTTCGGGCGGATCGGCCTTTGGCCTCGAGGCTGCAAGCGGCGTCGCTC
The DNA here is from genome assembly GCA_905208345.1 of uncultured Collinsella sp. Lineage (GTDB taxonomy): Bacteria > Actinomycetota > Coriobacteriia > Coriobacteriales > Coriobacteriaceae > Collinsella. Next base: position 1,609 of record CAJLOU010000026.1, on the reverse strand, counting down.
GCGAGCTTGAGAGCCGCGGCATCGGCCTTCCCGTCGGCCCCACGCAGGTGCCTATCGTGTGCTCGAGCTGTATCTTCGACCTCGCCTTTGGTAACCCCACCGTTCGCCCCGACATTGAGGCCGGCATCGCCGCCGTGCGCGAAGCACTCGACAACACCCCCACCAAGCTCGAACAGGGCAACGTAGGCGCCGGCACGGGCGCTACCGTGGGTAAGCTCATGGGCCCCGCTACCTGCATGAAGGCCGGCCTTGGCGCTGCCGCCGTGGCGCTCGGCCCCATCAAGGTGGGCGCCGTGGTCTCGGTCAACGCCTGCGGCAACGTTGTCGACCCCTTCACCGGCGAGTGGGTCGCCGGTATGCGCGCCGCAGCCGATAGCGACCAAATCGTCGACATGGAACTCGCAGCCTTTGCCGCCGCCGGATCCATGCAGATGCCGCTCGACCGCACCAACACCACCATCAGCTGCATCGTCACCAACGTGGAACTCACTAAGGCACAAGCCACCAAGGTCTCCCAGATGGCCGCAGACGCCTACGCACACGCCATCCGTCCCACGCACACCACCAACGACGGCGACACCATCTACACCCTCGCCAGCGGCAAACTGGGCGCCCAGGCAAGCGCCGCCGTTCCCCTAGACCTGCTGGGCATGCTCGCCGTAAGGGCCTTGGAAACCGCCATCGTAAACGGAGCCAAAACCGCCAAAACCTCCCACGGCATCCCCGGCGCCGCGAAGTAGCCTAACCTGACCGGTTGCCCGGTGGGGCTTGGTTATGTTTGCTGCTCTACAGTCCTGGCTCGCACGAAGAGCACATTAAGTGCTCTTCGGCTCGTGCGGAACTCGCGACAAACATAACCAAGCCCCACCGGGCAACCTACCAACCAGATTCTTTTCAGCCCAGCCCCCTGTGTACCGCGCGTCGAAGATCTTCAAATTCAAATAACCTGACAATCGATTCTTATAGCAGAGGCCCCTTGGCCTTTAGTTTGATACAAGTTCCGCACGAGCCGGAAAGCACTAAATGTGCTTTCCGTGCGAGCAGGACTGTTCGCAGTAGCAAACTAAAGGCCAAGGGGCCCAGTCAACCTATCAGCAGCGATTACTCGGCAGCTAGTTGAATTTGAAGATCTTTGAGGCAAGACGGTATAGGCCAAGCGTGGTTTTGTCTCCGGCCCGTCCACGCAGGTTGGTGAAGAAGCCGACCACGCCGTAGCGGGCACGACGATACATGCGCTCGTCGTAGGCCTTCAAATCATTCCACAGCGTCTTTAGGCGCTCGTCGGCGCAATCTTCCTCGGAAAGCTTGGTAAGCACCGAGCAGATCGCCATCATCATGGTGAAGTAGCCCATCATGTACGAACGCAGGCGCGACGACTCAACATCGCTGTACAGGTGGTACGACTCCATCATGATACGCGTAACACGGAACTGCTGGTCCAGACGCTTGACCATCGTTGCCTCGTTGACGCTCTGACCTTCGCGACCGATAAAGTAGCGGTAGAGGTCAATGTCGGCGTAGTACATGGTCTTGCAACGCGGCAGTGGCACGTAGGCGTAGATGTTGTCCACATAGAACGTGTGCGGCGGCATGGGAAGGTTGGACTCGC
>CAJLOU010000025.1 GCA_905208345.1 uncultured Collinsella sp. | reverse complement strand
TCTCTTCATCCTTGTAGCGAATCAGGTCATCGCTCGCGCGCTTGGCCTGCGCAAGTTCGAGCTCGTGTGCCGCCTTGGCCTGCTCCTCGCGAGAATCGCGCACTGCCAGCTCGCTCGTCAGCTTGGCACGTGCTTCATCGCGCTCTCGCTCCGCCGCGGCGACCGCCTCCGACAGGTTCATTTTTGCCATCAGCTCCTGCTCGCGCAGCTGGGCACGCAGGCCCTCGGCCTCTTGCTCAGATTGTGCCTTTGCGGCGGAAAACTTCTCCTGCACCGTCGCGCGGTAGTCAGCAAGCACGCGCTCGGCCTCGCTGCGAGCGGCATCGAGCTCACGCTGCGACTCTGCCGCGGCAGTGGCAAGCGCCATCTCCTGGGCCTTGCCCGCCGCGGCAAGCCTGGCCTGCAGCTCGGCAATCTGAGCATCACGTGCAGCTAAATCGTTTTGAGCAGCGTTGCGCGCCGCCGACTCGGCAAGCTTGACTTCGTCATCTTTGCGTCCCAGCTGCGCACGCAAATTGTCGATCTCGCGCTGGAGTTCAGCATTCTCCTTCTGAGCATCGGCACGGGCCTCAACCGCCGCGCGCTGGCTTGCACTCTCGCGCTCTGCGGCAGCGCCCTCGAGCTTAGCGCGCAGCTCGGCAAGCTCGGCATCGCGCTTGGCGACCTCTTGTGCCAGCTGCTGAGCCGCAGCGTTCTTCTGATCAACAAGCTGAGCGTTGCGCTGAGACTCTGCCTTTTGCAAGGCAGCCGTCGAACGCGAGCGCTCAAGCTCCAGCGCCTGCTCGCCCTCGCGCTGGACTGCCTTCACACGCTCATCCAGGTCGCGCGAAAACTCGGCATCGCGCACTTGCTTGACAATATCCGCATAGCCAGACGCATCGACCTTAAAAACTTCGCCGCAATGCGGGCACTTAATCTCGTTCATAGCAGCTCCTCGATGGACGCAAATTTCGACCGCCTACACTCTACCGCGCCGCACGGACAAAAAAGGCGCCGCTGCCATAATGGCAACGGCGCCAGAGCCACCACAAAGGTGCCTGTCCCCATTGTGGTGGCTCTGGCGCCCTATAACCCAAAGAAGCTAAGAATCTGATCACGGCTTACGGGCTTGTACTCGTTGGCATCGAGACCGACATCGTAGCGAAAGATAGGGCGCTCGCGATCGCGGTTGCGCACGTTGGCGCGGTCTCCCCTGCTGTGGATATGCCCGTGCAGCATGACGGCGCCACGCGCCTTGCCGTTCCAGCTGAGCATGGGGTAATGGCTCAACACCAGGCGATGGCCCTTGGCATAGCCGGGAGCAATCTCCAGGTAATCGCGCACGTCTTCCCAAATCTGCGGTACGTCGGGATCTTCCCAGTCGCCGTCATGGTTACCACGGATGAGCGTCACGTTCTGACATTCGATACGCTCGCGCAGACGCACCGCCTCCGCCAGGGGCAAACGATAGGTAAAGTCTCCCAAGATATAGAGACGGTCGTCCGCCGCCACGCACTCATTGACGGCATCGATGACCTTGCGATTCATCTCCTCGACCGAGCCAAACGGCCGATCCATATCGTGCAAGATATTCGTATCGCCCAGGTGCAGGTCGGCGGTAAACCACATCATCGTCTCTGTCCTCATTTCGCAACGTGTTCAACTCGTGCTAAGTATACAGACGCAGCGATGTGGCGGTTATCCAAAGAGCCCGCCGAACAGTCCGCGGCGGCGTTTGTCTTTCTTTTTCGACGCATCACTCTGGGCGTTCTTGCCCTGCCGCATCTTACGGTCCTGCTCCAACTCATCGTCATCGAGTAGCATATCCCACTCAAACGGATCGTCTGTCAGATCGAGCAGGTCGTCGTCATCATCAAACATGGCCGCCTCCATTGCCGACTAGCGAGCATCCACCACATAGAGCCCAACGCGCACCTGATGCCACGGGCTGCGCTCGGGGGCAACCTGTTGCACGCGGGCCTCAAATACGTCCTCATGGCCGTAATACATCATCAAGGACAGTGGGCCGACCTCGTTTCCTGGAACGTAGCCAAGTTTGGTCTTGCCATAGTAAATCGCAACTGCCTCGGGGTCATGGGGATTATCGCGCTCGGCGCACAGTGTCAGTTTATCGCCCGCTTTAAGATCGCCCAGGACCAAGGTGCCATCGGCATATTGAAATCCTGCGATATGAAACGACAGAAGAACACGTGAAGGCTCGTACATAGCAGCTCCCCTAACGGCCGGATAAACCGGTGTTTAACCTTATTGAGAAGTCTACGGGTCCGTGCGGACACAAATTCGCCCCACCCGCGCCTTTTCGACCGTTTGTCGCTACGCCATCTGATTCTAATGCACAAACATGCGCACGAACTTGTGCTTCCAGCTTGCGTAAGGAGCATAGCGAAATGGCACGTCCAGCCACGTTGCCTTGTTCACGATGCTCTTCTTGTGGCTAAACGTATCGAAGCTCTCACGTCCATGGTACTGCCCCATACCGCTCGCTCCCATGCCGCCAAAGCCCATATGGCTCGTAGCCAGATGCATGATGGTGTCGTTAACGCAGCCGCCGCCAAAGGGCACGTAGCGCACAAAGCGCTGCTGAACCGCGCGATCCTGACTAAAGATATACAGGGCCAGCGGCGTCGGACAATCCGTAATAAACGTCTCGGCCTCGTCTAGGCTCTCAAACGTCAGCACCGGTAAGATGGGGCCGAAAATCTCCTCCTGCATTACGGCGTCCTCAGGCGCCACGCCGTCTAGGATCGTCGGCTCAATCTTGAGCGACGACTCGCGCACCGTTCCTCCCAGCACAACCTTATCGGGGTCGATCAGCCCGCGTACGCGCGCGAAATGCTTGGCGTTGACAATATGACCGTAGTCCTCGTTATCGAGCGGGTGCTCGCCAAACATGCGACGGACCTCCTCCTTGATGAGGCCCAACAGCTCATCGTGCACGCGCGTATCGACCAGCAGGTAGTCGGGCGCCACGCAGGTCTGCCCCACGTTGAGCCATTTACCAAAGGCGATACGTCGTGCCGCGACCTTCAAGTTTGCCGTCGCATCCACGATGCAGGGACTCTTTCCGCCCAGCTCAAGCGTCACGGGCGTGAGGTTTTTGCTCGCGCGCTCCATGACGAGCTTGCCGACCAGAACACTACCGGTAAAGAAGATCTTGTCCCAGCATTCATCGAGCAACGCTTCGTTCTCGGCACGCCCGCCTTCGACGACCGTCACCAGGCGCGGATCAAATGCTTCCTCGCAAATCTGCCTGAGCACCGCACTCGAAGCCGGCGCATAGGCACTCGGCTTGATGACCACGGTGTTACCCGCGGCAAGGGCGCCGGCGAGCGGCTCGAGTGTTAGCAAAAAAGGGTAGTTCCACGGAGCCATAATGAGCGTGACGCCATAGGGCACGGCTTGCGTTTTGCACACACTAATGGCATTGGCGAGGTCGCAGGGGCGCAGGCGCGGGCGGCTCCATCGGGCCATATGCGCAATCTGATGGCGAATCTCGGAAAGCGACGTGCCGATCTCGCACATATATGCCTCGTCATGCGACTTACCCAAATCGGTCTTGAGCGCATGGGCAATATCGCCCTCGTGCGCACGAACCGCATCGCGCAGGCGCACCAGTGCGCGGCGGCGAGCATCGACATCAAACGTAGCGTGCGTCTTAAAGTAGGTGCGCTGATCGCCGACGATGCGCGCAATTTCCTCGGTGTTCATGGACCCTCCTAGTTCTCGTCCTCAAACATACCACCTGCAACAACTTCGTACATATGCTCGAGCTCCAGGCGGTCCATCAAAAGCGGAACGGGATACAGCGGATTGGCCTCGGCATCGGCATGCGCCGCCATTTGCGGAATATCGGAGCGGCGAATACCTGAGACATATTTGGGGATTCCCAGGGCCTCGTTCATGCGGTCGACCCAATCGATAAAGGCCTCGGCCGCAAGACTGTCCTGCGCGGTAGCCGGCGCAATGCCCGCCATGCGAGCAAGATCGGCAAGCTTGGGGGCGGCGGCGTCACCATAAGCGCGAAGCATGTGCGGCAGGATGATCGCGTTGGCTAAACCGTGCGGAATTCCGTATCGGCCGCCCAGACTGTGCGCGATGGCATGCACATATCCGACATAGGAGCGGGTAAACGCAACGCCTGCCTTATACGCCGCCGAAAGCATATTGCGGCGCGCACGCATGTCGTCGCCATGCTCATAGGCCTCGAGCAAATTGTCGCGGATGAGCTGGACCGCCTGACGCGCCATCTTGCGCGTGTAGGGCGTGGTGCTACGGCCGATAAAGGCCTCGACAGCATGCGTCAGGGCATCCATACCCGTCTGCCCCGTGGTGGACGCCGGCAACCCGCGCGTAAACTCGGGGTCGTGCACCGCAAAACGCGGGATGAGCACAAAGTCGTTAATGGGGTATTTATAGAGCGTCTCGTTATCGGTAATTACCGCCGCGAGCGTGACTTCGCTTCCCGTACCGGCGGTAGTGGGAACCGCAATAAGTAGCGGCAGGAGACGGTGGACGCGCAACAGGCCACGCATCTTGTTGATGGGCTTGTTCGGCTGTGCAATGCGCGCCCCCACACCCTTGGCGCAGTCCATGGCCGAACCGCCACCAAAGCCGATAATGGCCCGGCAGTCGTTCTCGCGATACAGCGCCGCCGCTTCCTCCACGTTTGAGACCGTGGGGTTCGCACGCGTTTCGGCATAGACCGTAGCGCCAATCCCCTGAGCCGTAAGCGCACGCTCGAGTGATGCCGTGAGCCCCAAACGTGCAATACCAGGGTCTGTCACGATAAGAACCTTCTGGATCGAGCGTTTTTGAAGCACCGCGGGCACATCCTCGGCATGCTCCAAAATGCGCGGCTCGGTATAGGGCAGGATCGGCAATGCAATGCGAAAAACCGTCTGATATGTTCGGCACCAGGCACGACGGGCTAGATGCATAAAGGAAACTCCTTTATTTGTTGATAGGTCAACATTTGCTCGACCGATTGTACTCAGCAGAGATCACAGACGGCCTACCAATCGTTAATCAATCAACATCTTCATATCTCAAAATTGTTTTATTAAAAATCATTCCTAATAGGCTTCACATTTGGTTGCATTTATGGATAATAGAACTCGTCAAGACGCACGTCCGGAGAGGGCCCTTACGGGACCGGACGAGCGCGCAATCGCCATCGATCGAAAGGATCGAATCATGAAGTTTGTTTGCCCCGTTTGCGGTTATGTGGAAGAGTTCGACGGCGACCAGCTGCCCGAGGATTTTAAGTGCCCCCAGTGCGGCGTTCCCGGTTCTCGTTTCCTGAAGCAGGAGGAGGGCCAGCTCGAGTGGGCTGCCGAGCACGTCGTGGGCGTCGCCAAGATGGAGGGCGTCTCCGAGGACATCGTTGCCGACCTGCGCGCCAACTTTGAGGGCGAGTGCTCCGAGGTCGGTATGTACCTGGCCATGGCTCGCGTCGCTCATCGCGAGGGCTATCCCGAGATCGGCCTGTACTGGGAGAAGGCTGCCCACGAGGAGGCCGAGCACGCCGCCAAGTTCGCCGAGCTCCTGGGCGAGGTCGTGACCGACTCCACCAAGAAGAACCTCGAGATGCGCGTTGAGGCCGAGAACGGCGCCACCGCCGGCAAGACTGATCTTGCCAAGCGCGCCAAGGCCGCTGGTCTCGATGCCATCCACGACACCGTCCACGAGATGGCTCGCGACGAGGCTCGTCACGGCAAGGCTTTCGCCGGCCTGCTCAAGCGCTACTTTGGCTAAGCCAGCCGTCTGAGAGACAATCTCTAGCTCGATAAGGCCCGGACCGCACGGTTCGGGCCTTTTTGTGTCTCGAGGACTCGTTAACGCCCTGAAATAGGACCGCCTTCGGCATCGGTTGCTCGTCAAAAACTAAGTGAGTAGACTTTTTGGAACTTGCCGAGCACACCATCCGTACTGCTTTATAAAGCCGCAGCTAAATGACTTGTTGCAAAACGGCCTGGTCGCCAAAGTGCCAAAAGTCTACTCACTTAGAACCGCAGCCGTCCACGATCGAGCTGTTTTGCGTCTAACGGTCATCTTTCCGTCGATTACTCCCAATTTTGTCCAGTCAACGAATAGTTCAGACCGGAGTAATGTCTCAGCCCTTTGCTCATCTGAGCTTTTATCACGATATTCAGCATCGAGCATCCTGCATACGGCCTTAACGACGGCGCGGAATCTATCCTCATCGGATATCTGTCTGTGTGTCAGGAGAAGTACATCATAGCCCATAGCCTGAAGGGCCGTCATGCGGTCAGCGTCACGCAAACCATCCCCTGCGCGTCCGTGCGAGGCCTTTCCCTGACATTCAATGGCCACCTGTCGCCTGCCGTCCGGCGAAGAAAGAAGTAGGTCGATATATACACGGGACTTTCCCACAATCGCTCGAGCACTTGTGCTTAGCGTCACTTCGACATTGAGCTCTATGTCGCAAAACCCTTCGCCTCCCAGGGCTCGCGGCAGTGCAAGCAACAAATACGCCTCGACCTCAAAAGGCGACGCGGCGCCCAATGGAACAAGTTGCGATACCGCCATAAATCTATTGCCGTAACGCATCCCGCAAACATCTGAACAAAAACGGTCAAGGTCTCTGCCCAAAACCAAAGCGTCTCGACGTCATAAATATGAAGCGGTGCCGTCCTCGGACGGGCAGCGCACCCAACCGAACGTTGTCGAAATCGCGCCCGAATCAATTGCACGCGAAAGCTCCGCCTCAAGCGCCACCGGCAGAGCACACACCGCAAACAAGCCACACATCTCCGCCAACACAAAAAGAAGCTGGAGATCCGTCAGATGTCGAGACATGATAAATGCCGTCAGTAGAGGAGACGTGACCAAAAATCCATGCTCCGTTTCCAGCACGGATTCCCTGGGGAGCTCACCAAGAAACAGCCGCTGCCTAATGCTGGCAGGGCAAGTCCGTTTGTTTCTCGTCCGAACCAATGTATACAACGGAAAGCCAAGTACAACCGCAGCCGTCGGGTTACGGACGAGGCCATATCGCTGCCGGTCTTCTTCCGGCCGTGGAAGCGGCGGACACAAAGCGCGGACCTGAGGAGGCAAACGCCAGTACCTAAAAGCCGAAATGTCACAAAGTAAATCCTTCATAGGCACAGGAAAACACGAATTTCAACCCAGCCTGACTCGCATTGGCACGAACGCACCAAAAATGGCGCCGAACGGACTGTTAAGTTTTCAACAGCCCTCCCCAACTGGCCAAAAGCTTGCCAAGAACTGGACGAAGCCCTGTTGAAAACCCCATTTTTTTCTCGTACGGAAGCTTTGCGCGGCAAGTGAGTAGACTTTTTTTAAACATCCCGAGCAGGCCGGTCATCCTGCACTTCAAAGCCGCAGGTAAATGACTTGCTACAAAACTGCCTGGTCGCCAAAGTGCCAAAAGTCTACTCACTTAGATTGCAGAGTGCCCCAATGAGCTGCAATTCCAAGGTATTAAGCACTTTTGGACTCAAATCGTCATACTGAACAAGAATTAGACTTGAGTTTTCAGGGGCAGATGCGCCATCGGCACACCAATAACAGTCACTGATATCGACAAAAGGGATACTCGAGCGCGTGAGGGCCCGCACAAAAGAGCTTCCACCCGTTCCGCGCTCCGCAACCACGGTGCAGTAAAGGCCCGCGTCCGCATGTTCGATCGAGACCTCCCCCGCCGGAAACGCCTTCCGCACAAGCGCCGCCAGGCCATCGCGCGCCTCGCGAGCGCGCACGCGTACGCGGTTCACATGCCGCTCGTAATCACCCGATTCCAGTAAACGCGCTAAGGCAACCTGGTCAACAGAGCTCACCGACGAGGCGTAGAAGCCAAGGTTGCGCCTAAACCGCTCCATTAGCTCATCGGGCAACACCATGTACGCTAGACGCAACGCCGATGAAAGGCTCTTCGAAAACGTGTTGGTATAGATAACCGACTGAGCGGCATCGATTGATGCGAGCGCGGGAATCGGCTTGCCGGCAAGGCGAAACTCACAATCAAAGTCATCCTCGATGAGATACCGGCCTGGTCGCTCGGCGGCCCAGCTGAGCAGCGCGTAGCGACGCGCAATGCTCGTCACAAGGCCGGTCGGATACTGATGGGACGGCATCAGGTGAAGGACATCGGTCCCGCTTTTCTGCAAAGTGCTCAAGTCCACGCCCTCATCATCCAACGGGATATGTCGAACTTTGCAGCTCATAGCCTGATAGATGCGTGTCAGGCGTAAATAGCCCGGATCCTCAACGGCATACACCTTGTCGGCTCCAAGCAGCTGAACCAACATGGTATCGAGCAGCTGGGCGCCCGCACCGATAACGATGTTGTCGGGATCGACATTCATGCCCCTCGTCCCACGCAGATGGTGAGCGATAGCGCGTCGTAGCCGCGCGGTGCCCTGTGCCGGCGCGGTCGAAAAGATTTCGCGTTCGTCTTCGGATGCCAGCGTCGCCCGCAGTGCGCTTTGCCAAAGCCGCGCCGCCTCCAAAGCGGAAGGAGAGAGCGGGGCGAATTGCTCGGTCCGTCCGTTGACATCATGCGCGCTGGGACCCACAGAAACGGCATCTCGGTCGATACCCTCCGCAGCCAAAGCCAAAACCGGTGCATCCGGAAGCTCGCAAGCGTAGTAGCCACGACGCGGCAATGAGCAAATATAGCCCTCAGCAAGTAGCTGGCTATATGCATTCTCGATAGTAATGACACTGATTCCCAGATGACTGGCAAAGGCGCGCTTAGACGGCAGATGTTCCCCCGCCGCAATACGTCCAGCAACGATATCATCTCGAATTTGCTGGTAAACATACTCATAGAGCGATGCTCCGCCGCGTTGTTCCAAATTGTAGTCAAGCATGAGTTTGTCACCTGACCTTATTAAGTCATTCAATCTGGTATTAGCCTGACCTTGTCATTATCTCGAAAACTGAGTATTTCGCCATACCCAGCTCCCCGATAGGATGTTCCGTCAAGCAATGCACATGCCAATCAAGGGAGCAACCATGGCAGAACAGACCAGCAAGGCCGATCGCGTCAAACTCAACCGCGAGCTCGCGCAGATGCTCAAGGGCGGCGTCATCATGGACGTCACCACGCCCGAGCAGGCACGCATCGCCGAGGAGGCGGGCGCCTGCGCCGTCATGGCACTCGAGCGCATCCCGGCCGACATCCGTGCCGCAGGCGGCGTCTCGCGCATGAGCGACCCCAAGATGATCAAGGGCATCCAGGACGCAGTCTCCATCCCCGTTATGGCCAAGTGCCGCATCGGTCACATTGTCGAGGCGCAGGTCCTTCAGGCCATCGAGATCGACTACATCGATGAGTCCGAGGTTCTCTCCCCCGCCGACGATGTCTACCACATCGACAAGACCCAGTTTGACGTCCCGTTTGTCTGCGGTGCCCGCGACCTGGGCGAGGCGCTGCGCCGCGTCGCCGAGGGCGCCACGATGATCCGCACCAAGGGCGAGCCGGGCACGGGCGACGTGGTCCAGGCCGTGCGCCACATGCGCAAGATCCAAAAGCAGATCCGCGACGTAGTTGCCCTGCGTGACGACGAGCTCTTTGAGGCAGCCAAGCAGCTGCAGGTTCCGGTCGAGCTGGTGCGCGAGGTCCATGCCACGAGCAAGCTCCCCGTCGTGAACTTTGCCGCCGGCGGCGTAGCGACCCCCGCCGACGCCGCGTTGATGATGCAGCTGGGTGCCGAGGGCGTCTTTGTGGGCTCAGGCATCTTTAAGAGCGGCGATCCCGCCAAGCGCGCCACCGCCATCGTCAAGGCCGTGGCCAACTTCACCGACGCCAAGCTCATCGCCGAGCTTTCGGAGGACCTGGGCGAGGCCATGGTCGGCATCAACGCCGACGAGATCGAGATTATCATGGAGGAGCGCGGGCGCTAGTCCAGCAGAAAGGATCGCACATGAGCGATTACGCAGACCAGACGGTCGCCGTGCTGGCGGTCCAAGGTGCTTTTGCCGAGCACGAGGCGAGGCTGTCCGAGCTGGGCGCACACTGTATTGAGCTGAGGCAGGCGGCTGATTTGAAGCAGGACTTTGACCGTCTGGTACTTCCCGGCGGCGAGTCTACCGTTCAAGGGAAGCTGCTTGATGAGTTGGGCATGCTCGAGGAGCTTCGTGCCCGTATCGCTGAAGGCATGCCCGTCCTGGGCACCTGCGCCGGCCTGATTCTACTGGCTCACGACCTTGCCGCCCACGACGATAAGGGGACGCCGCGCCTGGCAACCATGGATGTACTTGTCGAGCGCAATGCCTACGGCAGGCAGCTCGGCAGCTTTCGAACCAAGGGACAGGTAGCCGGCATCGACGGTGAAGTGCCGCTGACGTTTATCCGCGCGCCCCGCATCGTCGAGGTGCGCGGCAATGCTAAGGCCTCAGCGAAAGTCGACGGGCGAATCGTCGCCGCCCGCCAGGGCAACCAGCTCGGCGTAACCTTCCACCCCGAACTCGACGAGGATACCAGCCTCCACGAACTGTTCCTACAAATGTAGGCAAAGTAGAACGAGCGTGGATTTTCGGACACATAACAAATGAGAGTGGATAATCTCCCACTTTGAACTTGGATGCAGGCTCAAACCGGGAGATTATCCACTCTCATGCTATGTAGTCGTTGGGGACGCTCTTAAACGACTAGACAAAACTATAGGAACACCCAATGACTACTTTGGACCATGACGGCGCCGCAGGTAGAGGATGAACAGCGAGCGCCCGTCAGAGCGAACAAATTGGCATGAAAAGAGGACGGCATAGACCTTCTGGTCATGCCGTCCTCTTTGAATGACAAGTTGTCGCTCTGGTGGGCGCGCAGCGTCAAGTGGTTACGGCGTTTGGTAAAACGCCGTAACTAAAAACGGTTGCCGCGGAAGCCGCCACCGTTGCGGCCGCCACGATCGCCACCGCGGCCGCCGCGGTCGTTACCACGGTTGCCGCCGAAGCCGCCACGGTTGCCACCGCGATCGCCATAGCCACCACGGTTGCCGCCGAAGCCGCCGCGACCGCCACGGTCGCCGCCACGGTCACCAAAGCCGCCACGGCCGCCGCGATCGCCAAAGCCACCGCGACCGCCACGGTCGCCGCCACGGCCACCGCGATCGTCACGGCCGCCGCGAGGACCGCGGCCCTCGTCCAGGCCCATGGCGACGAGCGGAGCGATAACCTTATCGAGGGCAGCCATCAGCTCGGTGGCCTCCTCGTAAGAAAGCTCGGGCAGGAGCTTCTCCTTCTTGTTGGCAAGCTCGACCAGGCCCTCAGCGGCATCCTCGGCGGCGAAGACAACAATCTTGCGCATATCGCCCTCGGCGTCGTCGATGCGGCCGACCAGATCGGCAGCCTCGGCCTCGGCCATCAGGCCATCGAGCTCACGAAGGCGCATGCCCAGCAGGTCGGACATTTCCTTCTGCTCCATCTTGGGCTTGAGGTCAAGGAGCTTGATGGCGCGCTCGATGTTCGCCATGCGCTCGGCCTTGGCCTCCTCCTCCTTGGAAATAGCAAAGCGACGGCTACGCAGCAGACGGGCGGCCTTCTGCATCTTGTCCATCAGCTCTTCGTCATCGTAATCAACGGCGGCCTCGACAACCTCGGCCTCCTCCTCGGCGGAAACCTCGTCAGCAACCTCAACCTCGGCAGCTTCGGTTTCCACGGTCTCGACTGCCTCGACCTCGGCAGCCACGGTCTCGTTCTCGGTCTCGTTCATGATCTCTTCGTTCTCGGACATGAGACTCCTTCTTGGCCCTCTCGGGCATCATCGCCCCATTCGCGGGGCCCGTCGCGCACTCTTTGCGCTTTAAACATTCATGCCTCTCGGCAAAACGTCCATTAGTTTATGGTGTCGCCATCCAATCTAGCTGCAGAATCTATGTGCACACATTAATGCGACATGTGCGACTCGCGACGAGCGTACACCAGCGACGTCGCGAACCCGACCACGGCAATTACAGCCGCCACACGCACGGCAGCTGCAAATCCAATCGCCTGGGCAACGTCGGACGCAGCGCCAGCGGCGCCGGCGGTCGCGGCAGAACTCGAGAGCAGGCCGATAAACAGCGACGGGCCAAACGATGCGGCAATCATGTTCCACGTGTTGAGCAATGCCGTTCCGTGAGGATGCTCAGCGGCAGGCAGCGTCTCCAAGCCGGCCGTCTGCGAGGGACTCAGCACCAGGCCGACTCCGGCATACACCACAACGGTCAGCGCCACGACAACGCCGATGTTCATGCTTGCCGCCGTCATCGAGATTGCAATCTGTCCCACGGCAATCAGGGCAAAGCCGACCGGCAGCAGCGGCCATGCGCCACGGGCGTCCATCACGCGTCCGCCCACAATCGAGGTCACGGCGTTGCAGGCAATCGCCGGCAAAATGAGCAGGCCCGCAACAAGTGCGGTCATGCCGTATGCGCCCTCAAAATAGAGCGGCAACAAAACGCTCATCGAGAACGTCGTCATCATCGACACCACCACAAGCAGGCACGCAGGCCAAAAGCGACCGCTCGCCATGGGACGCACGTTAAGCACCGGATGCTCGAGCTTGAGCTGGCGGGCCGCAAATAGGCCGAGCAGCACAATGGCGGCGAAGAACGTCACGATACCGGCAATCAGATTGGTCGAGAACTCGCCTACGGAATACACAAAAGCCGTAATACCGGCGGCGAGCAAAACTACCGACAGAATATCGAGCGTGGTATTCGAGCGCTCTCCGACATTCTGAACAAGCTTTACGCCCGCCGCAGCGACCAAAATGCCGCCCACCAGCGGCACTACGAACACCGCCCTCCAGCCAAACAACGTGCACATAAGACCGCTAATCACGGGTCCAAACGCCGGCCCTAGCGTAATGCAGGCACCACCCAGACTCAGATACAGACCGAGCTTCTCGCGCGGAGCGCAAGACAGCACCACGTTCATCATGAGCGGGAACAAGATGCCCGATCCCGCAGCCTGCAAAATACGGCTTGGCAGCAAAACGCTAAATGACGGAGCGAACAGGCACAGGACTTCGCCGGCGACCATGCATCCGCATGCGAAAAACAGCAGCTTGCGCGTCGAGAAACGGCCGGACAGGAAGGCCATGATGGCCGTAAAGATCGACGTCACGATCATGTAGCCCGAAACGAGCCACTGCGCCGTGGTGGCACTCACCGAAAAGGCCGCCATAATGTCGTGCAACGCCACGTTAATGATGTTCTCGTTAAACGCGGCAATAAAGGCTGCAATATACATTACGACGAGAATCGCCGCAGTGGCCGATGGCGCTACTTGAACTTGTTGCTGAGATTTGCTCCCCATGCATTTCCTTCCTCTTGGAACGACAGTCGCATCGCCCCAGAGGAACAGTCCAGGGCGAAAAATGAGCCCTAGACTTACGCCAGACGCCGTACACGACGAATCTGGCAACATGGTCCAACGTCGAAAGATTGTAACGCGGACGCACAGCTTTCCTTCCGCGCTATTATTAAAAGTCCACGAAAGCATAAGACATGAGGAGCCCGCCATGATTAAGCCCATCATGAAATCCGAGTTCTTTTTGCGTCTGCCTTCCGAAGACGCGGGACCCGACGATGCCGCAACCGGGCAGGATCTCCTGGATACACTCCACGAGCATGAGCGCGAGTGCGTGGGCCTCGCCGCCAACATGATCGGCGTGCGCAAACGCATCATCTGCGTAAAGGACGGCAACAGGACACTCCTGATGTACAACCCTCAGATTCTTGAGCAGGTCAATGCCTATCAGACGAGCGAAGGATGCCTCTCGCTGATCGGCGAGCGTCCCTGTACCCGCTATCGCCGCATTAAGGTGGAGTATTTGGACGAGAACTTCGTTCACCGCATCAAAAACTTCTCGGGCTACACCGCCGAGATCATCCAGCACGAAATCGACCACTGCAACGGCGTCGTGGTTTAGGCCACCCGCCAAAATGAGGGTACCGGAGGCCTCCCTATGGATATCAGCCGCTTTGGCGAATTCGCCATCTTAGCGCAGTCACGCACGTTTCTTGATGCGGCGGAACTGCTTTTCATGTCGCAATCAACCCTCTCCAAGCACATCATGGCAATGGAGCACGAACTCGGCTGCAAGCTCATCGATCGAAGCCAGCGCCACGTAACACTCACCGCGCAAGGCGAAGCGCTCCTCCCCTATGCGCAAAAAATTGCGACGCTTCAGCATCGCTATCTTGCCGCCATTCAAATAGGTGCAGGTGAGCCGCTCGAGCACCTCACCGTAGGTTCTATCCCCATTATGGCCCCTTATGGGATTACGGACGCCGTCATCGATTTTCAGCAGGCGAACCCCTCATATTCTGTCGAGCTCATCGAAGGCGAGGGCGACACACTCAAGCGCATGCTCCTGCACGAGGACATTGACCTGGCCTTCATCCGTGACAGCGGCGCCATCGAGCCGGAGTTCAAAAAGATTCCCTTTACGACCGACCGGCTCGTGGCCGTCCTTCCGCTCGACCATCCACTCGCCGAACGTGACACCGTCGAGATAGACGACCTTATCGACGAGAATTTCCTCATGCTTCCCCAAGGCTCGTTCGTAAGCGAGCTCGTCCTTTCCCTTTGTCGCGAAGCTGGATTTGGCCCACGTGTTACGTTCACCGGCAAACGAGCCGAGAACATCATCTCTCTTGTCGCACGCGGCGCCGGTGTCTCATTCCTCATGCGCAAGCCGGCGGAATCGCTTACCAGCGGAAAGGTAGCCTTGGTGCCGCTTGAGCCCGCGACGACCTCCGAGGTCAGGCTCTACCTCAAGCGGAACGCCGCGCACTCGCAGGCGGTCGTCTCGTTCATCGGCTTCCTCCCCTACCGTCAGCTCCTGCAGGGCGACCGTACATCTTCCACCGCGGCACGACCGTCATAATCCCCGCTGCTCCACAACCGCAGACCTGTGTCCGCAAACACGCTGACAACGGCACATAATACAAATATGCCTCGGGCGGCACGTCGCCGTCCGAGGCATATTTAGTTAAAGTGCGCAGAAAGACTAGTCCACCGAGATGTTGAGTGCCTTACCGCCCTCGTCCTTCTTGGTACCGATCACCATAGCGGCGACAAGAGCCAGAACGAAAGCGACCACACCGGAGATGACAAGGCCGATAAAGCCCGTGTCGATGCCGGCAGGGTTAATAAAGCTCGGGAAACCGAGCGGGCCGGAGGCGCCGAAGGCATAGAGCTTGGCACCCATGAGGCCGGCAATGGCGCCGCCTACACCAGCGGAAATAAAGGTTGCCCACATAAGGCGCTTACGCGGCAGCAAGATGGCGTAAAGCGCAGGCTCGTTGACACCGAAAATCGAAGAGACAAGGGCGGGAATGTTGACGGCAGCATTTTCCTCGGAGTCCTTGGTTCGGATGATCATGCCAAGCACAGCGCCGGCGATGGCACAACCGCCTGCATACACGAGCGGGTTAATGAGGTCATAGCCGCAGGTTGCGACATCGAGGAACCACAGCGGGATGATACCCCAGTGCAGGCCGAACATGACGAGCAGGCTCCAGAACGTGCCGATGACGAAGCCGGCGATGGCGGGTTGGAAGTTGATGAGCATCAGAATGATCTGGGCAACGATGTTGGAGAGGACCGTCATGACCGGACCGACCACAAGCAGGCCAAGGATGCCGCAAATGAGGAGCGTCAGGATGTTGGAGAAGAACGAGCTCACAAGCGCGGGCAGCGCGTTAGAAAGGGCCTTGTGTACCTTGGAGGCAATCCAGACGATAAAGATCGCAGGCAGAATCGTCGATGAGTAATTCTGCATGATCAGCGGGATGCCAAAAATATCACCGTAGACATTGGACTCGAAGACCGTGCCGGCGCCGAGCGTGTAGAGCGGATCTCCGCCCATAAGGCCAACGAGCGTCGGGTAGACGAGGATACCACCGAGCGCCATTCCCATAACGGGCTTAAGTCCGAACTTCTTGGCCGACGTCCAGCCAATGATTAGCGGAAAGTAATAGAAGACCGAATCTCCGATTGCCGAGAGCGTCACATAGGTATTGCTGTCCTTGGCAAGCCAACCGGCAACCGTGCAGAGCGCGAGCATCGACTTGATAAAGCCACCGGCCATAAGCACGCCAAGAACCGGCTGCAGAATCTCGGAAATGATGGCGAGCAGGCGCGAGAACGGATCGCCCTTCTTGACATTGTCGCCCTCATCGATATCGAGCGCGGGCTTGGTGTCGAACCCGCCAATCTGAACAAGGTCGTTGTAGACAGCCTCGACAGTGGCACCAATCACGACCTGATACTGTCCGCCAGCCTGGATGACGTCAACGACGCCCTTCGTCGCCTTAAGTTCATTGGTCTGGGCAAGTGATTCATCCTTGAGGTGGAAGCGGAGACGCGTAATGCAGTGGCTCACGTCTAACACATTGTCTCGACCACCGACCTTTGTGATGATTTCATCGCAAAGCTTCTGGTATTTCATGGAATTCTCCTTTTTCTGAGCGGGGTATAGCATCGATTTCAGGCCTCCGTAGTCGACGTGGGAGGGCAAGGAACCCGCTTCCCCCTTTGTAATCCGCGGACGCACGTACGCCCGGGATGGGAAACGGCAGAGAAGATGGAAGATGCCGATCACATGGCAGGGAGCCTCATTGGCCCATGTCACGCAATCAGGTCTACAGACGCGAATCTGCTGCGCCGAGAAGTCTCGTCGTCTGGCAGAACTTGTCACACAGACGTTCCGGTTCGCCCTGGGGAATCTGAGTACGCTCGGTCTCAAAGGAGAGGCCGTACTCGCGTGCCGGAAGGAAATACTCGAAATAGCCGTTGGTGTAACCGCAAACTATTCCCTCGACCGGGCATTCGCGCTTCATGCGAATACCCAGGTCGCTGCCGAGCTCACTCGGGAACACAAAGAGATGCAGGCCGCCCAAACTGATGACGGCACACTTAAGCGTGAGCGAAAAGTCGTCATGGGCAACGGTGTGATAGAACGTCTGAGGCTCGATGCGGTCGAGAACGACCTCGCGATCGAGCTTGATCTGGGAAATCGCCTCGGCAAGACCGGTCGAAACGCGCTCGACCTCGGGAATGCCGCGTCCCTGGCGAAAATTGCGGTCGCTACAGTCGCCAGCAGCACCGACGACCATGGCCGGATAGTAACCAAGACTCTGAGCGAGCTTTTTGCCGGTAAGACCGGCGAGTTCGCTCGTGAGCTCCGTGCAGTCGGGTCCGACGCAAGCGGAATGCACCGCCCAGTTCACAAAGCCCGCAAATGGCTTGCCTTCGGTATCGAAGAACGATACGACAATGACCTCATTGTCGGCGAGTTCACCTGGGATGATGCGGTTGTCGTAGAAACCGGTGATGACCTGCTTGCCCAAGCGACAAATCGCGGGCTGTGCGTTGGCGCGGCACTCCTCAAAGCATTGGCAAATGGTATCGAGGAACCAGCGGTAGTAGTTCTCGTCGAATTTTCCCGTCCACCAGCTGCGGTGGTAAGCGACGATTGAAGTATGGTCGTGCGTCGCCGAGAGCAAAACGCAGTCACGGTCGATTCCATAGCGCTCGGCGAGCATTGTCTTGACTTCCTCGGCCATGCTTTCCTCGAACTCGAGGACATCGGCATTAAAAAGAAACACTTCACGTTCGCCTTGCTGGAAGAGGATGGCGTTGGCAAAGACGTCATCATGGACGCCCGTCGCAGGTTCAAGACGGTTGGGAAGATTGCGGTAGCCAATCAGGTAGATGTCGCCCTGTGGGGTAATTTTGCGGCGCGCGTGTCCAATGTTCATGCACGTTCTCCTTCTGTGTCACGCCGCATTCAAGGCGGCAATGATGATTTCGACGAGGCGCTCATGGGATCCGGCGGCAAAACCGGAGTTCATAGCCTCATAGGTGATTTTTTCGTACGCGTCGGGAGCCGGTAGGTACTTCTGTCCGCCGTTGACGAGCGTGGCAAAGAACACAGAGCCGGACCGGGCGGCGCGCACAGTGGCGCCGAATGCACTCGAGACCTCGGGTTGTACGCCGACAAGCTCGACGTTTCCCAGCCGGAGCAGATAGACCCTCGTGCGCTGCTCGCCAGCGGCATGAAACTCATACGTTCGGTGCGGAGCCAAAGAGTGAAAATCGGCGCGTGTCTGAGCGGGCAGGAGAACGTCGACCGTGCGGGCATCGATGCCGGTAGCGTCATCCTCACGCGCCATGCGAGCGGCTTCGATCAAAGCATTGCCCAAGGCCTGCCCCTGCTGGTGCAGCATGCGGTATCCGTCCTCATGGGCATCGACCGTCTGCTTAACGCCGGCCGCATCGAACATGACGTTCATGGCGCGCTCCGCCGGACCTTGGTCGCCCGCGGCGCCTGGCAGCAACAGGGCAACGCCGCCCAGCTCGCGCTCGAGTGACATGGCGGCAAAACCAAAGAGGTCTCCGCTCGCCATGCGCCTCCCCTCGGAGTCGCGCGACCCGTCGAGCACGGAGGACTGAACGTCCGCCGTCGCGAGCACGGCAACATACTCGCCCCCGGCATCCCTTATGGCGAGTACGGGCATCGTGTGGTCGGCAAACCCCCTGGGATTCGAGCCCAACCACCAGCCGGCAGGCGTCTCAATGTCGCGATTAACGTTCACGGGGCATTCGCCCTCCACAGTGGCGAGCGTGGCAGAGTGAATGCCCGCAACAGCGCGCTCGACAGCCGTGCGGGCGGCAGCGACGAGCGCTGCGCGATAGCGCTCGTTGCAATTGCGGATAGCATCGTCGGCAAGATGCCCGGAAGTGCGGACGTGAGGCATGGAAAACGTGTGGGTAGGAACCACCCAAGAATAAGCACCGCTGCAATTGGCGGCATCCTCAACAACCTCACGCAGATCGGCGAGTAGAGCCGGAGCGATCGAGGTGACCTCAAGCGAAAGGACGCAGGCGCGTCGCCCCGTCCCCTCGATGATAAGGGCACGGGCGAAGACCTCATGACGGAGTTCGTCGAAACCGTCGAACGGCAACACGTCCCCAAGATCGATGGCCACACGAGCGGCCCCAGCCCTCATCTCTCCTTCGCCCATGGCAGATACTCCCCTCTGATTGCCGCTCACTCGACACCGTACAGTTGCTGCGCCGTACCGCCAAGCACAAGGTCGCTGTCTGTATCGCTCAGATTTGCAGCGCGAACGCAGGCGACACCCTCGGTGAGCCACTCGCGTTTGACGGGATAGCTCGTGCCAAAAACAATATGGTCTGCACCCAGCACGTCAACCGCGCAGGCGAGGAGTGTCTTGCCCCAAGGCTGGGCATGGGACATGTCGAAATAGATGTTGTTCTCGAGGTGCCTGGAAACGGTCTCGGTATCGACCTGAAAACGGCCAGAAGCATCAGGGCGCTTGGGACCATGAGGCAGCAGCATCTCCTTGAACGCAAAGTATGCGCCGCCGAGCATGGAGTGGACCATCTTGATATTGGGATAGCGCTCAAAGAAATCACCAAAGATCTCTCGGCCGATCGCCGTAGTTTGGTCGACGCAGCGGCCATAAGAGCGGCGAAGGTTGTCGTACGCGAGAAGCGACTCGTTCTCGACCGGCACGGGAACATGGTGCACGTAAACGGTGACATGGCGTTCGTTCAGGTGCTCGAAAAAGCTCGAGAAGACCTGGTCGTCGAGATAGCGCTTGCCGTAGTGAGCGCAGAGCTGCACGCCCGCAAAACCATCGTCGAGCCTGCGGTCGAGCTCCTCCAAATTCGCTTTGGTGCCAAAGGGCGGCACGGCGACAAGCGGAATCAGACGGCCATTTGACGCCTTCGCGTCAGCAGCCATACCGTCGTTGAAACGCCGGCACATCTCGAGCGACATCCACTCGTGGCAGCCGGGGAGCTTGAGGATCGCCTTGTCGACCCCCGCCTCATCCATATCGGCCAAGCGCTTCTCGAGGGTATAGTCGCCCTCAATGTAGTTAAGACCCGGAGAACCGGCGGGCATCTCGATCACGATCTGTCGTTTGCCGGCGGAATTCATGGTCAGATAGCCTTCGGTGTCATAGGCGCGGGGTACCTCGGCCAAAAACTGTTCGCAGAGCGTCTCGTCATGAAAGATGTGCTCGTCGAACCAGTAGGAATTTGCATCGATAATCATTGGTTGGAACCGCCTTTCATCTTGTTGAAAACATTCTAGAAAAGCAGGTACCCGGACATCAATTCCAGCTTAAGCCCACTGTATTCCATTTTGGAATAGAACTTACCGCTCACACGCGAACCTCGCCCGCTCAACGAGACAAGCGCTAACAGCACGGGCTTAGACAGAAAACGGTCGGCCCGCATCCGTTGCGGGCCGACCGTTTCATTACAGGCTACCTTTGCCGTTACGCCTGGCGGTAATGATCGAAGAAGTCGGCGAGGTCTTCGAGCGACTCTTTGAGCACTTCCATGCGCGGCAGGTACACGATGCGGAAGTGGTCGGGCTCGGCCCAGTTAAAGCCGCCGCCGCGCGTGATCAGGATTTTCTTCTCGTGCAGCAGGTCGAGGGCGAACTGCTCGTCATCGGTGATGTTGAACTTCTTCACATCCATCTTGGGGAAGATGTAGAACGCCGCGCGCGGCTTAACCACCGAGATGCCGTCAATCTTGTTGAGCGCCTCATACACAAAGT
>CAJLOU010000024.1 GCA_905208345.1 uncultured Collinsella sp. | reverse complement strand
CCGTTTTTGCTGGACATATGTTGCGTAAATCGTTTTGTCGCAGCCTTCTGTGCACTCGAATTTCGGAAGTGCGGGGAAAAACGCGAACCTCCTGAGCACACCGCCTTTTTAGACTCTCGCGACCTGCGGTTTTGTTGTAAAAAAAGCCGGTCTGGTCGGCGAAACCCGATTTTTCCCCGCACTTCCGAAAACAGCGGTTCAGCAGCGCCAAAAAATGCTCTCAAAATCGAGAGTTAATGAACAGGTGTAGCCGTTCGCCGCAAATTACCGTCCGTTTATAGAACCCACCCCCAGCGCGCGTCCTCCTTACGGTTGAATAAATACACATCTATGGAATTACGTAAGAGAGGACTGTTCTTATGAGCTACAAGACCGTTTGCGTTGCCGGCGGCGGCGTGCTGGGAAGCCAGATTGCCTTTCAGGCAGCCTACTGCGGCTTTGATGTAACGATTTGGCTGCGCAGCGAGGGCAGCATCGGCCGTACCCAGCCCAAGATCGATCATGTGCGCGAGGAGTACATCGCTGCTATCGAGGGCATGGCGGACGGCACGGGCGAGTGGTGCGCCGGTATCGCCGATAGCGACCAGCCTTTCGACAAGGAGACGGCGCTCGCCGCCGTCGAGCGTGCCTACTCCACACTCAAGCTGGAGCTCGACCTCGCCAAAGCCGTGGCCGACGCCGACTTGGTTATCGAGTCCATGGCCGAGGACGCCCAGGCAAAGATCGACTTCTACAAGAAGCTCGCCCCGGTCCTCCCGCAAAAGACCGTCGTCGTAACGAACTCCTCTACGCTGCTGCCGAGCACCTTTGCCAAGTACACCGGCCGCCCCGAGAAGTACCTGTCGCTGCACTTTGCCAACTCCATCTGGAAGAACAACATGACCGAGGTCATGGCCCAGAGCCAAACTGACAAGCGCTACTTCGACGAGCTCGTCGACTTTGCCAACGATATCCGCATGCTTGCCCTGCCCGTCAACAAGGAAAAGAACGGCTACCTGCTCAATTCCATGCTGGTGCCGTGGCTGCTTTCGGGCCTTGACCTGTATGTCTCGGGCGTGAGTGACCCCAAGAGCATCGACCTCGCATGGACGCGCGGCACCGGCGCTCCCAAGGGCCCGTTCCGCGTATTCGACACGGTGGGCATCCAGACGGCCTACAACATCGTCATGCAGTATCAGAAGGTCCCGGGCCTGGTGAGCCCGCTGCTCAAAAAGATGATGATGCCCTACAACTTTAAGGCCATGGCATCCGTCCTCAAGCAGATGCTCGACGAAGGCAAGCTGGGCGAAAGCTCGGGCGAGGGCTTCTTCAAGTACTAACAATGATCCCTCGGGGACGGAGGAAAACGGATCATTTTTGGTCGCCAGCAGTGAGAAGATGGACCCAGAAATAGAAAGGAGTGGCAATGGGCCGGCTCGGGCTTTGAGGACAAGTTACTGCAGGCCCAGGGCGATTTTTCGCTCAACGCGGGTCAGCACAGCGTGACGTATCTGCCGAGTTTTGACACGGCAACGACTGGTCGCTACCAGGTGCTGCTGTACGACAACAACTTTGGTGCGGCCGAAAGCTATCCCAAGTTCGACTGGGGTCAGCTGGGCGCCGCGGTGGTGACCGACTACAACAAGGGCACGCATTCGTTTGGGCGCATCTTTACGGTGGACGAGACCGCGCGCACCTACGAGCTTGTGGACCAGATCGCCGTGCTGTTTTCGGGCTATGTGAGCAGTGCGCAGCGCGTCGGCGATTCGAATAGTATGCTCGTGGCATCGGGCCAGGCCAAGACCTTTACCGAGTACGACCGGTACGGTCGTCCCATCGCCACCTACGAGATGGAAGCCGAGAAGTACATCTATCGCGTGTACAAGTACGAGCTGTAGAGCCGCGCTCTGCATCACTTCACGTCAAATTCCACGCGATCGAGCTCGGGCACATTGAGGTCGATGAGCTTGCGGGCGATGTGACGGTCGTGTGCCCCAAGCGCCTCGCCTGTCGTCACATGGGCGACAATCTCGTGCTCGACGATGCCCTCCTCCTCGCCTTCGGTAGCCGAGGTCTCGACAGCGACGGTGTAGTCCTTAAAGCCCGGCAGCACCGCGGCAAGCTCGCGTGTGGTCTCTGTGACGCCGTAGCCGTCCTGCACGCCGGCCTGCGCCGAGCCAATGGAGCCCGCCGTCATAATAATGCAGGGGATGGCAAAGATCACCGTGCCCACGATGATGCGGCGGCGCACTTTGCGTGACAGCTCGTCGACCTCGGCATTTTCCTCGGCGGTCACAATGCCGTCGCCGTTGAGATCACGCTTGAGCGGTACACGCAAAAGAAGCAATACGGCTTCGGCCGCCAGCGCGATAAAGACGACGTTGATGCCAAACTCGTAGAGCGCCGAGAGAAACAGCGACCCGCTTGCGATGGCGATGCCATAGCCCGCCGCGCACAGAGGTGGCATGAGCGCGGTCGCCACGGCCACGCCGGCGATGAGCGTGGCGGGTTCCTGGTCGCGCGAGTTGCCCAGGCCACCCGCAAAGCCGCCCGCAAGCGCGACGGCAAGGTCCCACACGGTGGGCGTCGAGTTGTCGATAATGGCGGCCGTGGTGGTGCCGAGGGGCGAGAGCTTAAAGTACAACGTGGATGTGACCAGGCAAAAGGCCATTTGCAGCGCAAGGCTGGCGACGGCTTCGACGGTGATCTCGCGGTCGAGCGTGGCAATGCCGTATGCCATGGCAAGAACCGAACCCATGAGCGGGCAGATGAGCATGGCGCCCACGATGGCGATGTCCGAGTCGATATCGAGGCCGATGCTCGCGATGAGCATGGCGATGATGAGGATACACAGGTGAGAGCCAGTCAGACGCGCCCCGTTTACAAAACGCTTGCGGATCACGTGATAGGGCGCGCGTCCCTCGCGAATGTTGAACGCGCGCTTTAGGAAACGGCCGGCGTTCTCCATGACCTCACTATGGGCAGGGCGGATGCCGTGGCGCCGGTGATGGCGTTCACGCAGTCGCTTGAGTTGTTGTCTATCGAGTTCCATGTTCACCTCGTTCCAGCGCGGTCCGCGCAACGCGCCCGTTGTCCTAACTCTACACCGTGGCGGGCGAGGTGTCTGTTGGATGCGGAATCCGATAGGGCGGATGACGCGGGAGCAAATGCAAATCACAGGCTCAATTCGATCCCGCAAGAATATGCTGCACCAGCTCCTACATATGTGACGAAATTGTGAAGCACGAGAGCGCGAATTTCAAAAAATCCGCCGGTGACCAATGTTGCGCAACAGAATTCAAAAATCAGCTCCTACATTTTGAAGCGTATGGATACATCCGTGTCAAAGGGAGAAAGCCATGGCAAACTACAGTCCACAACACTTTGAGCCTCGGGCTAAGGCCGTCAACGTCAAGGGCGTTGCTAACCGCGCCGTCGCAACCGTTTTGACGGCGGGCCTCATCGCTCAGCCGCTCATGTCGCCGCTGGCGGCAATCGCCGCACCGTCAACCGATAACGGCGATTCTGTTCAGGGGGGGGGTAGTTCTGTAGAGAACACCGTTGCCGCCGGTAACCAAGCGGTCGTAAAGACGGCTGCCCAGCTGGCCGAGGAGTCGGCAAAGCAGCTCAAGGACGCTCAGGCCGCCTACGATGCCGCCCAGAAGAAGGCCGACGCGGCGGGCCAGTCTCAAAAGCAGGCACAGCAGCAAAAGAATCAGGCCTCGCAGGCCGTGACCGATAACGCCGCCGAGCAGAACGAGGCCGAGGTAGCCGCGCTTCAGGAGAAGATCGACGAGCTTAAGGCAGCCGTCGAAAAGACCGAGCAGCAGCAGAAGAAGCTGGGCGACCTGAACGATCAGCTCGAACAGGCCAACAAGAGTGTCGAGGATAAGACCCAGGCGCTCAAGGACGCCAAGGCAAAGCAGGATGAGGCCAAGAAGGCCCTCGATGATGCCCAGGCCAAGCTCGAGGCCATGGGTATGGACGAGTACGAGGCCGCCAAGAAGGCCGTCGAGGACGCGCGGGCAAAGCTCGATGACGCCAATAAGGCCGTTACTACTGCACAGGACAATCTGGACCAGGCCAAGGCTGCCGAGGCCAGCGCCCAGCAGGAAAAGCAGAATACCGAGGCAGCTTTGACGACTGCCCAGGCCAAGAAGCAGGAGACTGCCGCTGCTCTCGCAGCCGCAACCACCGCGCGCGATAACGCCCAGCAGAAGTTCAACCAGGCGCAGGCCGCGCTCGATGCTGCCGTCTCGGGTACGGGTGTTGACCTGAGTGCGCTTGAGGCCGCCAAGAAAGCTGCTGCTGGTGAGCTCAAGACCGCGCAGGCGGAGCTCAATGCCGCGACGGATGCCGACGCCACCGCACAGACAAATCTGCAGGCCGCCCAGGCTGCCGTCGCTGCCGCGCAGGAGAAGGCCAACGCCGCCAACGCTGCCGTGGCATCTGCCCAGTCTGCATACGATGCGGCAAACAAGGAGTACAAGGACGCGGCCAGTAAGCGTGACGCCGCGAAGACGGCATACGAGCAGGCCCAGCAGACCGAGGCCGACAAGAAGACCGCGTACGATAAGCTTGTCGAAGTTCGCAAGCAGAAGCGCAGTGAGTGGGAGGCAGCCTGCGCTGCTTCGAACGCCGCGGAAAAGGCTTATGACGCTGCTAATGTCCAGGTTGAGGCTCTTGAGCAGCAGATTGCTGACCTCAAGTCCAACATGACCGTTGACCAGGAAGTCATCAATAAGGGCATGCTCGGCTTTATGGCCTACATCAGCAACAGCAGCGATTTCACGGCTATGCAGAAATCGAACGCCAAGGACGCAATGGCTACACTCACCGGCGCTGACGACAAAGCCGAGTGGTATGACGATTACGTCGATCAGGACGTGTCTCGCGACACCAATCCGCTTTCCTTGGAACAGCTGCGCAACGCCCTGACATATCTCGACACCCAGAACAACCTCCGCAAGGCGAACGGTCAGTCGGCGCTCAGCGTCAGCCTCCGCATGACCGCAGCAGCTGCACTCAACGCCTCATATTCATCGAATATTTGGGATCACTCGAACTGTTACTTCGATAATGCTGAGAATCTCGCAGGTGGTGGCGGTGCATATACCGGTGGTGAGACCGAGGATACCCTGGGCTGGCCCTACACCGGTCTCTACACTCAGGAGAAGGTTAATTACGAGAATTGGATTAAAAAGTACGGTGTGGATAGCGAGGCCGGCAAAGATCTCATGGCTCATCGCTATGATTCGTACTATATCTACCAAAACTATTACGATGTGTACCACGGTACAAAAGATAAGAATGGCAATCAAAGAGGAGACGCCTGCGGGCACTATCTCAACATTATCGATTCCGCTACGGTGGCTATCGGCATCGCGACCGGTAGCGGTAAGAACACCGATTCCGAGGTAACCATATTCGATTACAGCGCTGATGACACTCAGGCTGATTTCACTGTTTCCGAGTTCAAGAAGCTCGTCAACGACTACATCGATTCTGCCTATAACGCTGGCGGCACGCAGGCGCAGAAGGCGCAACTCAAGGAGCTCCAGAGCAAGCTCGCCGAGGCGCAGAAGACGCTGGGCACGGCCGATACGGCATATCTCGCTGCTCTCAATAATCAGAAAGGCGCACAAGACGCCTATACCGCAGCCGACACGAACGTGAACACCGCCAAGGGCGAGTACGAGAAGGCTAAGTCCGGCACCGCCGCCGCGAAGACGGCATACAACGCCGCGAAGGACGCGCTCGGCGGAATCGACATCGAGTCCCTCAAGCAGAACCTCGATGCCGCCAAGTCCGAGGCCGCTACTGCCCAGGCAGCTCTCGATAAGGCAAACGCCACGCTTGCTGACAGCAAGACGAAGGCAGCCGAGGCCGCTGCTCACAAGGCGAAGGCTCGCAGCGCCCGCGATGCCGCCAAGGCAAAGTCCGAACAGGCCAATGAGGCGTATGACAACGCCACGGCTTCGGTCAAGGACCTTGCCGCCAAGCGCGATGCCGCCCAGGCGGACCTTGCGAATAAGCAGGGCTCGCTTGACGATGCCAAGAAGGCCGACGACACTGCCCAGGCTGGCGTTGACAAGGCTCAGGCCGCAGATACGCACGCCGCGACCGCTCTTTCGGACGCCAAGCAGGCAGTTGCCGCCAAGAAGCAGGCCCTGTCCGACGCACAGGCGAAGGCCAAGGCCGCCGAGGGCGAGCTGGCTACCGCGAACAAGGCCTTCGAGCGCTTCGCCGGCGCCCAGAAGGCGGTCGACGACGCCAAGGCCACCTATGACGCTACCGTCGCCGGTGTCGCCGATGCCCAGAAGCAGCTCGAGGCCGCCAACGGAGCCGTCGTCGATGCGAACTTCGAGATCGTCAAGGCCAAGGCCGAGCTTGCCAACGACGAGGCACTCAAGGCCGATCTTGAGGCTGTCGACCACAAGGCATCCCTTGCCGCGGGCACGACGGGCAACGAGAAGCTGGTCAAGCTGAACGCTGCCTACGCTCGCTATAAGGCTGCCGTCGATGCCGCTGCTGGTCTCAAGGCTGCTCTGAGCGATGCCGATGCCAAGCTGTCCGATGCCAACGACGCCTATGCCGCCGCGCTTGCCGAGCTTGGCGATGCCAAGGATGCCCTGGCTGCCGCGCAGGCCGAGTACGACAAGTATCATCCCAAGGCCGAGCCGCAGGCCAAGCCTCAGGTTGCGCAGGCTGCTGCAAAGGCCCCCGTTGCCAAGAAACAGGCTGCGCCTGCCGCGCTCGCCCAGACTGGCGACAATTCCGCTCTTGCGGGCGAGGTGTTCGTCATCGGCGGTATCACTCTCGTGGCCGCTGGTGTGACGCTGAGCGATCGTCGTCGCAAGCAGATGTAGCGTTTCGAGCGTAGTTTCTGCAACGAACTTCGGTTCATAGCAGGAGCGCTTCGATGGCTTAACCGATAAGGCCGGCGCGCTGTCATACGCAGCGCGCTGGCCTATCTTTGTTTCGATATCAAAAAGCCCGGTCGGCAGCCGCGAAAGCTACCGACCGGGCAAGCCGTAGGCAATATGGTTGCTGTCGAGCAGCTGCTCGACTTAGCCCAGCAGGCTCAAGCCCACGGAGACAAACGCCAGGATAACGCCGACGATGGACTCGCCGCCCAGCAGGCCGCTGGCAACAACCAGGCCCTGCTCCTGGAAGGCGGCATCCTTGGCGGCCTTCTCCTCGTCCGAAAGACCGGCGGCGGCGTCGCGGTGAGCGGCCCACTTGTCGTAGGCGAGCTTAACGCAGGAGCCCAGGAAAGCCGTGAGCGACATATAGAACGGCAGGTACACGCCCAGGCCGATCATCATGGCCGGAATGCCGAGCCAGTACATGACGATGCCGGCGATAAAGCCGCCTGCGAACCACGGCACGCTCGGGATGCCCGAGACCATGGTGGCGACCACGCTTGCCTGCGCGGCAACGAAGCTCTTGTCGGGGCCAAAGGCGTCCGGACCATAGGCAGTGACGAGCGCGACCATGACGGCGGCAGCGACCAGGGCGCCCACGATGCCGCCGATGGCCTGGCCGATCCACTGCGCGCGCGGGTTGGTGCCCAGCACGGCGCCGGCCTTAAAGTCGTTCATGACGTCGCCCGCAAGGCCGCACGCCACGGCCACGATGCCGGCGATGAAGAACAGCTTGACCTGAGCGAGCTGCGCGAAGGCGGCAACGATGAGCATGACGATGAGGCCGAAGATCTCCATGGGGTCGATGCCCGTCTGGCCGCAGCTCTGCGCGCTCATGATGGTGGTGACAAAGGTGAACAGCGTGACGATGACGGCCGGAACGGGGCCAAGGTCGAGCACGATGGCGATGATCACGGCGATGGCGGCAGCGCCCAGGCCGATGATACCGGCGTCGAGTTTAAGGGAGCCCGAGATGAGCGACTGCTCGTCGGTGTCGGTGGAGCTGTCGGCGGCGAGGCCGCGGACGATACCGGCGACCTGCGGAAGGATGTCCTTGAGGACGACGGCGACGCCAAAGCCCATCATGAGGCCCATACCCAGGGACTTGACGATGCCCTGTGCGGTCATAACGTCAAACAGACCGGCAGCGGTGCCGCCGACGATGATGCCAAAATTGCCCAGCAGCGCGCCGGCAAACCAGAACGCGACGGGGGCGAAGCCCACCAAAAAGCCGATGGACAGCAACATGGGCGAGTTGTAGATGGCAAAGGTCACGCCGGGGATATTGAGCGTGCACAGCATGCTGGGCACAATGCCCAGAGCGTCGCGCAGCACGCTGTAGATGCCGGCGATGGCCATGGAGCCAAAGAGCTGCTTGCCGGTCTTGCCGCCGGCCTCGGTCGCGCGCAGGGTCTGAGCTGCGGCGTTGCCGGTGGGGAACTCAAGCGCGGCGTCCACGATAAAGTGACGGTGGATGAGTGCCGTGGCCAGCAGGCCTAGGATAGTGCCGGCGAGTGCCACGATAAACATGTCGAGCCAACTGATCTGGTCGGCATAGCCCAGCATCCAGGCGCCCGGGATGGTAAACGCCAGACCGCCAGCGACCATGGCGCCTGCGGACATGATGGTGTGGGTGACGTTGGCCTCGTTGAGGCTGGCGTTGCCCATGAGCTTCAGGAAGAACAGCGAAATGACGGCAGCGAAAATGATCGGCCAGGGGAGGGCGCCCATCTTGAGGGCGGTGTAGGCCGAGCTTGCCGTGATGATCACGCAGCCAAGGACGCCGATGACGACGCCGCGCAGCGTGAGTTGCCCGCGCATCGAAGCGCGGTTCGAGGGATTGCTCATATAAAACTCCTTTGCGTATATCCGCTTCCCCCGGGAGCGCCGTTACGGATACGGCGCGGGAAGTCGGGTTACCAAGGGCCGCCGCGTGAGCTCGCAAACGACCGCGCACCAGTATAGCCGCAAGCTAGTCATTTTGGGATGACTGGTTTAGGTAGGCGATATACTGCTGGGCAGACGAAAGGAGCGCCGACGATGCTTAATGGGTGCGCATATATATTGACGGTCGACGTGGGCAACACGTTCATTCGCTTTGGCCTGTTTGCAGAGGATTCGGCCGCGGCGCAGGAATGTCCGCTTGCGACGTGCGAGATCACCACGCCGTCGAGCATCACGGCAGACGAGGCGCGCATGCGTCTCGTGCAGGTCATGGCCGCACTGGCGGCCGATGCGGGCATGCCGGGCGCGCTTGTGTCCACGGCTGCTGTGCTGAGCTGCGTGGTCCCGGCGCTCGAGCGCCCGTGGAAGGCGGCACTTTCCCGTACCTGCACGGGGCGCGTGCTCACGGTGGGGCCGGGACTTAAGACCGGCATGCCCGTGCACTACGATGACCCGGCCGAGATCGGTCCCGACCGCATCGCCGACGCCGTGGCTGCCCGCGCCGTCTACGGCTCGCCGTGCATTGTGATCGACCTGGGCACGACGACCAATATCGAGGTCATCGACGCACACGGCACCTTTGTCGGCGGCGTTATCGCGCCGGGCCTGGCACTTGGCGCCCGCTCGCTTTCGGCCGCTGCGGCGCGCCTGCCGCAGGTCGAGCCCTCGGCACCCACGCATGTGATCGGTCGCAACACGCGCGAGGCCATGCGCTCGGGCGTGGTCTTGGGCGAGGTGGCCCGCATCGACGGCATGCTCGATATGGTGCTTGCCGAGATGCGCTCGACCAAGGCGGCGGGCGAGGGCAGCGTGCCCATCATCATCACCGGCGATGATGCCGAGGCGCTCGCGGCGTTGGTCGGCCATAGCCTGACGGTAGACGACGCGCTGACGCTGCGAGGACTGGCCGAGCTCTACCGCATCAACCAAAAGCCCCGCCGCGCGTAGGACGAGGAAGTCGGTGGGATAAACGCCCCTACCTTTCACCTGCTACAATGGGTCAAACTATTGCGATTACGGAGGTGTCTGCCATGTCGGACGATCTTCATCAAACTGCGTCAGGCAAGCGCCGCGACGTCATTAGCTGGGATGAGTTCTTTATGAGCGTGGCCATTGCCGCGCAGCGCCGCAGTAAGGACCCCAACACGCAGGTGGGCGCGTGCATCGCCAACACCAACCACCGCATCCTTTCGGTGGGCTACAACGGTACGCCCTCGGCGCTCAACGATGACTTTTTCCCGTGGGGAACGAGCGATGACCCGTTGCAGGATAAGCACAACTACGTGGTGCATGCCGAGGCCAACGCCGTGCTCAACTACCGCGGCTCGCTCAAAGACCTCGAGGGTTCCACGGTCTACGTCACGCTGTTCCCGTGCCACGACTGCGCCAAGATCCTGGCGCAGGTGGGCGTGGGCGAGGTCGTCTACCTGGACAATAAGTATGCCGACACCGATGACGGCCGTATCAGCCGCCGCATTCTCGACTCCTGCGGCATCAGCTACCGCCAGGTCATCGTCGATGTTCAGATTGGTACCGGGGGACAAGCTCAGCAGTAATATGCGTTGTCGCTATCTGGCGATGAACGCAGCTCAAAGAGCCCCGTCCCAAATTGACTACTCGTGAAAGTCGCGTCTGCGCGCATGGACGGCTCGTGAGCGGGTACATGGCTGTAGTAACATAGCTTCTGTCCGCGGGCGTGCCCGCGTTATTGTGAGAAAGGAGCCCCTGTGGCTGTTAACGAAGAGCTGCTTAAGAAGGTTCTTGAAGAGATTCGCCCCAACCTGCAGGCCGACGGCGGCGATATGGAGTATGTGGGCGTCGACGACGAGGGCGTCGTTAAGCTGGAACTGCAGGGCGCTTGCGCCGGCTGTCCCATGAGCTCGCTGACCCTTTCCATGGGTATCGAGCGCATCCTGAAGGAGCACGTGCCCGGCGTTACCCGCGTCGAGCAGGTCAATGCTTCCGGCGAGGCCGAGGACCTGTACGACGAGTACGCGCCGTTCTAAGATGCGAAAGCTGCGGACGGTACGCTCCGCATAGACGTTACGTCCAAATATGCGTCTGCGAGCGCAAGGCCCGCGGCCGCATTTGTATGTAGGAAGCAGGGGGATCGATATGCTCAACGACCTCTACCATATGCTTGACCCCGTTGCGATCTCGGCGGGCCCCATCACGATCTACTGGTACGGTCTGGCCTATGTGGTCGGCGCCCTGCTCACGGCGGTCGTTATGTACCGCACGCAGCGTCGTTGGGGCTTCGACATCACGATCGATGACCTGACGAGCGTCGTGGTCGGTGCGGTCTTTGGCCTTATTATCGGCGCGCGCCTGTTTTACGTCGTCTTTTACGGCGATGGCTACTATTGGACCCACCCGCTCGAGATCTTTGCCACCAACGAGGGAGGCATGAGCTTCCACGGCGGCTTGGTGGGCGGCATCTTGGGCGGCATCATCGTGTGCCGCATGTATAAGCTCGACGCCTGGACCGTCGCCGACCTTGCCGTGATCGGCGCCCCGCTGGCGCTGTGCCTGGGCCGTTGCGCCAACTTCGTCAACGGTGAGCTGTGGGGCAAACCGACCGATCTGCCTTGGGGCGTGGTCTTTGGCGGCACCGCGGGCGATATGCCGCGTCATCCTTCCCAGCTCTACGAGGCGTTTCTTGAGGGCGTCGTGCTCTTCTGTATTTTGCAGGTACTCAGCCGCAAAAAGCCGCTACTGCCCCAAGGCACGTTTATGGGCGTCTTTGTGATGGGCTACGGTATCGTTCGCTTTCTCGTTGAGTTCGTGCGCGTGCCCGATGCCCAGCTGGGTTATCTGCTGGGCGGCGTCATCACCATGGGTCAGCTGCTGAGTTTGCCGCTCGTGATCGCCGGCCTGGCGCTCATCATTTTCGCCCGTCGCCGCAACCAGCCCCAGCGCGTCTACCTGGACGCCTAACCACCAAAACCACCACAAAGGGGACAGGCACCTTTGTGGTGGTCTTGCCGAGTTTGATAGGTTTCTAGAAAGGCTTTCGGACTGTGAAGGATTCCGACCTCTCCACAACGGCTGCGCGCGACGCTGCCCGCATCGTCTGGTTTAAGCGCTACCCCGTCAAGCAGACGCTTATCGCATTTTTGCTCGCGCTGTTGGCGACCACGGCGTTTTCCATCGATCCCGCCCCGGTGTCGAGCAACGCGGTCTTGGCGATTGACCCCAAAGCCTCGGGCATGCTGTACGTGTGCTACGAGGTGCTCCTCTCGTTTGCCGGCCATACCGACGCGGTCATGCTGCTTGCGCTTGCCTGCCTGCTCACGCTGCCGTTTCGCTACGTATTCTTTGGCCGCGGCGACGCTTGGCGTCCCTCGGTGATTCTTCCGTCGCTGTTCTTTGCCGTCTGCATGGTGTTTGGCCGTAGCTACGACCTCACCGATTCGGCCGAGATCGTGCTCGGCGATAAGGCCCGTATCATCTGCGCCTGGATAGGCGGTGCGGGCTGGATGTTCTTGGCGGTCGTTGCCTTCTACCTTGCCTTTGAGTGTCTAGATTGGCTGAGCTCTCGGCGCATTCCGTTTTCCGAAGCGCACTTTGGCCGCGTATGGCGTGTGGCTCACGCCGTGCTCTCGGTCCATCCCTTTGCCGGGCCCTTCCTGGTGCTTATGATCGCCTGGGCGCCCACGCTCATCGCTTCGCTGCCCGGCCTTTTTATGGGAGATACGGGTGCGCAGATTCGCCAGTGGTTCAACTACCCCAACGGCACGAGTGACTACTTGCGTCTGCTCAATCCCAATGTGTTGCTCAACGGACATCACCCCGTGGTGCATACGGCTATCATCGGTTCGTGCGTCCAGTTGGGGCTTTCACTGTTTAACAGCGCCAACGCAGGTCTTGCCATCTACACCTGCGCTCAGTTCGTCATTACGGCCGCCTGCATGGCCTATTCCATCTCGTCGCTGCGCAAGCTGGGCGTGAGCCTGCCGGTCCGCGGCGTAATCTTGCTGTTCTTTGTGTTTATGCCCATGTTCTCCAACTACGCGGCCCTGCTTACCAAAGATGTGCTGTTTGCCGACGCGTTTTTGGTGCTGTTGGTGCAGACCGTGAAGCTCGTGGCATGTGGCTTGCCCCGTCGCGATGCCAATGCCGAGCGTGCGGGCGAACAGAGGCCCGTGCTCTTTGCGCGCCATGATTGGCTGCTGCTCGCTCTGGGCGCCATGGGTTCCACGTTTCTGCGTAACGGCGGCCTGGTGTTTCCCCTGGCGGAATGCGTAATCGCGGCGGCGCTTTGCGCATGGGACGTGCATGTGGCTCGTCGTGCAGCCAAGCAGGCTGGTGCTGCGCCTTCGGGCGCCACCCCGCGTTTCCGCTGGGTGGGAGTTCTTGCGGTGCTTGCGCTCTGCCTTGCCTCTAATATGTACTTCACCAAGGTCTTTATGCCGGCGCACGACATCACGCCTGGTTCCAAGCGCGAAATCCTCTCGATTCCGTTCCAGCAGACGGCTCGTTTTGTCCAAAAGCACGACGGCCTCAACTCGGGCGTCAACCCCACGGTTAAGGAGGACGGCACCATCGTGGAGGCTCCTTGCGACGGCTTGGTGACCGACGAAGAGCGTGCCGTGATCGACCGTGTGCTCAAGTACGAGAATCTGGGCCGCCGTTACAACCCGGATAAGTCGGACGCCGTCAAAAATTGCTTTAACGAGTACGCCTCGCAGGAGGACATCAAGGCTTATTTTGAGGTGTGGGCCCAGATGTTCAAAAAGGATCCCGAGTGCTATATCTCGGCGCTCATCAATAACTACTACGGCTACTTTTATCCGAGTGCCCGCGATGCGTGGGTTTACAGCACGGCGCGCAGTGCCGAGATTATGGCAAAGCCCGATAACCTCAAGTACTTCGACTTCCATCCGGTCGATAGCAAGGTTGTGCGCTGGTGCGACCACCTGATCAACCTGTACCGCGTGGCAGTACAACGCATCCCGTTTATCTCGCTCGCCATGAGCTCGGCCACCTATGTGTGGATCATGATCGCCGTGGTGGTTTACCTGCTACGTCGTCATTCGTGGCGCGGGCTGGCCATTTGGGTGCCGCTGCTGGGCGTGCTCGCCGTGTGTCTGATCGGCCCGTGTAACGGCTCGACCTACATGCGCTACCTGTATCCGGCCATCGCCTGCATGCCCTTTGCCATCGGTGCCACCATCACCCGCAGCGACCTCCTCTGGTCCTAACTTGGTGCATTGGGGTCAGGTTACGTTGCGCCAAAGGGTGGCATCATCACGACGCCTTCATTTTGGGGTTTATCTCGCAGGCCAGTAGGTATATCATAACGACGTTTGTTTATATTGCCCGAGCATCTGCGCTGGGCTTTAGGTCGAAACCGATAGGAGACACGTATGTCCGGACACTCTAAGTGGGCCACAACCAAGCATCGTAAGGGCGCGCAGGACGCCAAGCGTTCCGCCCTCTTCTCCAAGCTGAGCCGCAACATCACCGTTGCTGCCCGTCTCGGCGGCGACCCGCTGCCCGAGAACAACGCCAGCCTCGCCGCTGCCGTTGCCAAGGCCAAGGCTCAGTCCATGCCCAAGGACAAGATCAAGTCCGCTATCGACAAGGCCTTCGGTTCGGGTGCCGACGCCGCTGTCTACGAGAACATCGTGTACGAGGGCTATGGTCCCGCCGGTGTCGCCGTCTACGTCGACTGCCTGACCGATAACCGCAACCGCACTGCCGCCGATGTCCGTTCCGCCTTCTCCCACGCTGGCGGCAACCTGGGCACCTCCGGCTCCGTCGCCTTCCAGTTTGAGCGCAAGGGCCAGATCGTCGTCGCCAAGGAGATCTTGGACGAGAACGCCAAGAAGGAGACCATGATCGCCAACGGTGCTGCCGGTGACGAGGATGAGTTCATGATGGCTATCGCCGAGGCCGGTGGCGAGGACTACGAGGACGCCGGCGAGGAGTGGATTGTCTGGACCGCTGCTAACGACGTCATGGCTGTCTCCAAGGCACTCGAGGAGCAGGGCATCCAGGTCAAGGGCTCCGAGACCACCATGGTCCCGACCACCCCGACGGAGGTCTCCGGTACCGACGCCAAGAAGGTTCAGCGCCTCATCGACCGTCTCGAGGAGCTCGACGACGTCCAGGACGTCTACAGCACCATGGACATGACCGACGAGGTCATCGCTGCCCTCGAGGAGGAGTAGCGCCTGCACGGGTTAAGCCGTGCATATCTGGGCATAATGGAACGAGCATGCAAGCCTCGTGGAATAGATGAGCCGGATCCGCGTGCGTATGGCACCGGACCCGGCTCTTTTATAATGATGCGAATCGTTTTGCATTCTGTGGACTGAAACCTGAAGGGAGCGCGCGTGCGCGTACTCAAACGAGCCCTAGCGATCGTGTATCTTGCCGCCGCCATCGTGGCGCTGGGCACGCTTGTCTGCCAGTTCTGGGGACCGTATACGTATCGCTTTATGCTGCTGTTGCGTGACACCATGCCTCGCGTCGTCGTTACGGTGTGTGCCGCCATCGTGGCACTTGGCGTGCTCATCGGTTTTTTCCGCCTGATGTTCGCGCGTCGCGAGCCGTCCTGCGTGCATCCGGCGGGGGAGCGCAATATCGAGGTTACGCTCGCAGCGCTTTCCTCGTGCGCCCGTGCCGCGGCGGAGTGCGATGATCGCGTGATGGTCGAGCATATCGAAGCGCGCGTCCAGGGTTCCGACGAGTCGCGCGTCCGTTTTAAGGTCGAGGCCATTGCGCTCGATGATAAGGATGTGACCGCTCTTGCCACCTCGATGCAGCAGCGTATCGAGAAGGCATGCGATACCATGCTCGGCACGCCGGGCACGACCGCGCGCGTCCGTTTTTTGCCGTCCAAGACTACCGTCCAGACCGTGGAGGTTTCCGGTGAGTGATACCAACCAAGATAAGACCGCCCGCGCGCCGCGCCTGACGATCGACCGGAGCGCTGCGTCGGCAGGCGAGCCCGCCGACACCAAGCCCGAGGCCGGCGAGCAGCACGACAGCGCCGTCAACGACTTTGACGAGGCCATGGGTCTCATCAAAGGTACGGGCGCTGCTATCTGGAGCTACGCCGTGCGCCACCCCAACACTACGCTCGGCGCCGTGGCTGGCTTTATCCTCGCCGTGCTGGTACTTACGTTGGGCCTGTGGGACACGCTCGTCATCGCATTCTTTGTGCTGATTGGCGCCGTGATCGGCCAGATTCGCGACGGCGAGAACGGTATCGTCAACTTCTTCGGCCGCCTGTTTAGCGGCCGCTAATACGTATTCGACTGTCGCATCCGCGGCAGGCATAAGGAGGAACCATGGCTTTTAACACGAAGGTCGATGTGGCCGATACCGAGCTCGAGGCGAATGAGGCCGTCGCCGATGCCGGGGACGTGACGCTCGAGGACGAGGCGCTCGTCGAGGCCGAGTCCGATGCTGATGAGGACGACGAGGAGGCGGACGAGGAAGCGGACGAGTCCGAGGACTCGCTGACCTATTCCAACGGTGTGATCGAGAAGATCGTCGCCATGACCACCCGCGAGGTGCCGCACGTCCTGGGCATGAAGGGTAACCTTATGCACTTTGTGCAGGAGCAGTTTGGTGCCGAGAATCTGACCAAGGGCGTGACGGTTGAGGTCACCGATGATAATCGCGTGGTCGTCAACATCTCCGTCATTATCGAGTACGGCGCCTATGCGCCCGCGATCTTCGACGATGTCAAGGCGCGTGTCACCGAGCGCCTTGCCGCGATGACCGGCCTTGAGGTGGCGGGCGTCAACCTGCGCATCGAGGACGTCATCACCCCCGAGGAGTACGAGCACCGCACCAGCCAGCACGAGTAACCTTCCAAAAAGGGACAGGTTTGTTTTGGCAGGCTTTATCTGCGAAAACGTTAAACGGCCGACCGCGCAAGCAAAAGCGTGGCCGGCCGTTATTTGTATGCCCCCCGACGTGGGCATACCGCTCGTCTAACTAGGGGTTGCAATCGTCGCGTTCCGCGTTACCCTAATGGGCGCATTGTTTCCAAATTGTTAACGAGGGGTTGCCGTAATGGCCGACGAGCACGAAACAGAAAGCAAGGCATGGGCGATTGAGGCCGCCGCGGCAGAGGCGGCATCGCGTGCTGCCGAGGAGGTGCATCGTCCTCCCGTGGTGCCGATGGAGCGCGTGGTTGATCGCACCGATATCGAGCGCGGCGAGCGTGTCGGTCAAAAGCGCAGCCAGGAGCCGGGCTTCCCGCGCTTTTTTGCCGAGCTCAATCTGGGCCTGATTCTTACGGCCTTCGCCATCGTTGCGTTTAAAACCCCTAATCACTTTGCTTTTGGCGGCACCTCGGGCGTGTCGGTCATTCTGTCCACGCTGTTCCCGACCCTGCCCGTCGGCGTTTTTATGTGGATTATCAACGCGGTTCTCGTCGTCTTGGGCTTTATCTTTTTGGAGCGCAAGGCAATCCTGTGGAGCGTCTTCGCCTCGTTTGCGCTTTCGGCCTATGTTTCGCTGTTTGAGCTTTTTATTCCGACCGATGTCTCTCTGACGGGTGATATGTGGCTCGACCTGTGCTTTGCCGTCATCTTGCCGGCGCTCGGCAGCGCTATTGTCTTTGATATTGGCGCCTCGACGGGCGGCACGGACATTCTTGCCATGATCCTCAAGCGCCGCACGACGCTCGAGATTGGCCGCGCGCTGCTGTTGGTTGATATCGGCATCGTGGCCATCGCGGCCTTTTTGTATGGCCCGCGTGTCGGTCTGTACTGCGTGCTCGGCCTGTTTGCCAAGACGCTTGTGGTCGACAAAGCCATTGAGAGCATTCACCTGCGCAAAGTCTGCACGGTCATTTGCTCCGAGCCGCGCAAAGTCGAGGAGTTTATCGTCAAGCATCTCAACCGCACAGCGACCATCAGTCGCGGCTACGGTGCCTTCTCGGGCAAGTGCGTGACGGTGATCATGAGCGTGCTGAGCCGTCGCGAGGCAGTGCAACTGCGCCGCTATGCCCGCGAGATTGACCCTGGCGCCTTCATCACCATCGTCGATAGCTCCGAAATCGTCGGCAAGGGCTTCCGCGGCACGAACTAGCCCGGGCGTACCCTTCGAATCATTGAATAAAGCCGCCTACGTTGCAAATCGGTCATCTTGGGGTATTTGTCCTCACATTGGGCGATAATGATGCCAAAGACACCGTTTGCGATCCAGGTGATTCGCTCTAGATACGAAGGGATGATTTCGATGTTCTGTTCGCAGTGTGGCGCCCCCATGGGCGCTAACGACAAGTTCTGCGGCGTGTGCGGTGCCCCTAATACCGAGGTCAAGGCCGCCGGCCCCGCTCCGCAAGCTCAACCTCAGCCGCAGGGTCAGCCGTTTGCCCAACCGCAGCCGCAGCCGTTCGTTGCGCCCCAGCCGGCTATGAACGTGCCCAAGGGCTGCATGGCTCAGGCCTTCAACGACATGCTCAAGGTTCCCGGTGCCTTGGTTCGCGTATGCCAGATCGCCTTTTTGCCGGCGCTGATCTGTGTTGTCTCGGTGCTGGTGCTGTTTATCCCCGTTATCGGTGGCATCGCGGCGGCCATTGGCTTTTTGCTCGCGTACGTGGCAAGCGTGTGCGGCGCGGGCTTTGCTATCGAGTGGGGTCGTGACCTGTCGCTCAAGGATGATAACGGCATGGAGCGTCCGCTGCTGCGCTCGACCTCGTTTGGCCTGGGTATCTTCTCGTCCGTCATTACCGGTGTGCTCGAGTTCGTTGCCATTATCCCAGTGATCGGCGTGATCTTCTCGGCTATCGAGAGCGTCGTGATCGGTGCCGTCGGCTCGTACTATTACTCCGGTTCGAGCGGTCTCGAGGCCGCACTCTTCGGCTCGATGGGCCTGCTCGTCTTTGCCATGATCGTGTCGGTGGTACTGGGCATCTTCTTTAAGATGTTTGGTGATGCCGCCGTGATGCACTTTGCCGTCGCGGGGCGCGTGGAAAGCGCGTTTTCGCTCGAGAAGGTCTGGAAGTCTTATAAGGCCAACCTGGGCAAGCTATTCTGCGCCTCGATTCTTCCCGAGTTTTTGACGGGCATCGTGTCGCACATCATCACGTGGATCTTCACCGCCATCTTTGGCGCCATTGCTACGTTTGGTATGTATAGCTATTACTATCGCCCCACGGGTCTTGAGGCAATCATCGAGGGCGGCGGCATTACGCTCATCCTGTTCTTGATGATCGTTGCCTTTGTCACGGTGTTCCTGACTGTGTTTGGCAAGATGCTCAAGTATCGCGCCGTTGGCTACTGGGCCGCGCGCTATGCCAGCGAGTGGGCCGATGAGGATGCCGACGATGTTCTGACGTTTGTGCTTCCGGGTGAGAAGAAGCCTGCTCCTGCGGGATTCAATCCCACGGCCGCCACTGGTGCTGCCCCTGCGCCTGCCCCGGCACCTGCGCCTGCCCCTGCCCCGGCACCCGCGCCTGCACCTGCTCCGGCACCTGCCCCTGAACCCGTACCGGCGCCCGAGGCGACGCCTGCGGAACCCGATTGGGATGCCCTTGCCACGCCGGCGGATGAGCCGGGCGATAATCCTGCTGCCGAAAACAATCAAACCGAATAGTCGGTCGAGGCGCCCTGGGCAACTGAGCCCGGGGTGCCTTTTTCTACTGCGAAAGCAAGAAAATGCCTGGGAAAACGGTTGCAGTAAAATTTCTCGGAAATTGGCCAATGTTGCGCAACAACGTCGCGGCTATTGTTGAGAACATAGACGTGTAAGGTTTGAAGGCGTGCAACGCCTTAGGAAAAGGAGAGGCTTATGTTCTGTCCCACTTGTGGTTCTCCCATTTCGGATGATGCCAAATTCTGCCCTGTTTGCGGTTCTGCCGTCGGTGCCGCTTCCGCTGCTCCTGCTCCGCAGCCCGCGCCGCAGCCTGCACCTCAGCCCCAGCCTGCTCCGCAGCCCACGCAGATTCAGCCCACTCCGGTTCAGGCAGTTCAGCCTCAGCCTCAGCAGCAGTACGCCGGGCAGCAGCAGTACACCGGTCAGCAGCAGTATGCTCAGCAGCCTGCACCTGCCCCGATGGGCTATACTCCGATTAAAACCGACCGTGGCGTGATCGGCTGGCTCCTGCTTTCCATCGTGACCTGCGGCATCTATTCATATTACTTCCTCTATTGCCTCGCCCGCGACATCAATGTCATGTGCCAGGACGACGGCGATTCCACGCCGGGTCTGGCAGCATTTATCCTGCTGTCGTTCGTGACCTGCGGCTTCTACGCACACTACTGGTATTACAAGATCGGTAACCGCCTGCAGGCTAATGCTCCTCGCTATGGCCTGATGTTCCAGGAGAACGGTACCACCGTTCTTATGTGGCAGATCGTCGGCGCGCTGCTGTGCGGCCTTGGCCCCATCTTTGCCATGAACATCATCATCAAGAATACCAATGCCATGGCAACGGCTTACAACGTCCGTCTTGGCGCTCGTGCCTAACGATAAGAGCGGCGTGAACAGCTCCCAGGGACATAAGGGCGCGGCGGAACTCATTCGCCGCGCCCTTTCTTGCATCGGTGTGCTCTTTGTCGCCTGGTTCGCACTCTACCTGCTCGATATCGGCTGCGTGTTTCGCCTGATGACGGGCATTCCCTGTCCGGGATGTGGCATGACGAGGGCCTGGCTGGCAGCACTGCGCCTCGATTTTGCGGCGGCCTTTGCCTACCATCCGCTGTTTTGGGTGGTGCCGATTGCGTTTGTGCTCGCGTTCGTGCGCGAGGAGGTGACGTCGAGCAAGCTAAAGCGCGGCATCGACATTGCGGTTGTTGTTCTGTGCGTGCTGGTCGTTGCCGTATGGATCGTGCGCCTTATCAACCCGGCAGACGCGGGCCTGCTCTTTGGCGGCCATGCGCCCGCCGGAGTCCCCACCGATATCATTCACCTCGAAACCCCACGCTGGCTCGCCATCCTTCGCTCTTACCTGTCGTGACGGAGGACGCGCTAGAAAAGCGGTCGACACATAAGCGGGGGCGAACGTTGAGATAACGTTCG
>CAJLOU010000023.1 GCA_905208345.1 uncultured Collinsella sp. | reverse complement strand
CCACCTTCAAGCGCCCCGAGGGCCACTTTGCCGGCAAGCTCATCATGGATGCCGGACTGCGCGGACACGCCGTTGGCGGCGCGCAGGTGAGCGAGAAGCACTGCGGCTTCATCGTCAACGCCGACCACGCCACCGCAGCCGAAGTCGACGAACTCATCCACCACATTCAAACAACCGTTAAAGACCAGTTCGGAGTAGACCTAGAACCCGAAGTCCACCGAGTCGGCGAATTCCTCTAAAAGAGAAGGCCCCGAAAGGGGCCTTCACCATATTTATTCAGATAACCCAGTCCGGTGTGTCGCGCTTTGGACCCGGAAGGTCCGGGGCTGGGGGCGAGGCATAAGGTTGGTCGCGAGTTCCGCACGCAAAGAAGGCCACTTAATGTGGCCTTCGTCTTGCGCAGGACTGTAGAGCAGGCAACCTTATGCCTCGCCCCCAGTCCCGGACCAACTTGCTTCAAACCGCAGCTACGACAGCGCAATACCGCCAAGCCAGCCCCAACGCACGCCAGAGCCAGTGCCATAGAAGCTAATAAACGAATCAAGCGACTTAGACGTAATGGCACCCTCGTTGCTCATAACGATGCCGCCGCCAACGTAGATACCCACATGACCGTAGATAAGGCCCGGAGCACCCGTGCCGCTGTGCGAGGAATCGGCCACGATCATGCCCACCTGCAGCGCCGAGCGGTCGGAGCTATAGCACCAGGCGTTGAACATGTCGCAGGCGTTGCCGCCAAAGTAGCCAACGCCGGCGTTACGGAAGACATTGGTAACCCACGCCGCGCACCAGTTCTGGCCCGGCGAAGGCGTGGAGTAGCACGCGTTGACGACGGCCTGTTGCTTGCCCGAGCCGGCATTCTGCTGCGGAGTTCCGGGCGCATACGATCCGCCACCCGAGCTCGAACCACCCGAGTAGGAATTGTTCTTGTTCGCGGCGGCCGCGGCGGCGGCCTTCCTAGCGGCCTCCTCGGCCTGGGCGGCAGCGAGAATCTCGGAATCACGCTGAGCCATGAGCTCCTTGACATCGTCAGAGAGGCCGTTCAGAACCGTCTGGACTTCCTGCTGCTTGGCCTGCATGTCCTGCATCTGGGCAGTCTGCTGGTCCTTG
Organism: uncultured Collinsella sp.; assembly: GCA_905208345.1. GTDB lineage: Bacteria > Actinomycetota > Coriobacteriia > Coriobacteriales > Coriobacteriaceae > Collinsella. The sequence goes on along the minus strand of CAJLOU010000023.1, from coordinate 20,115 downwards.
AGCTTCTCTAAGTCGGCCTTCTGCGACTCGAGCTCGGTCTTTTGCGCATCGAGCTCTTCCTGGATGGTCTGAATGTCCTCGATGGCGTCGCGGTCGCTCTTGTTGATCTTCTCAACGTAATGCGCATTGGCGACGAGTTCCTCAAACGAGCCAGAGGCCAGCAGCAGCGACAGGATGTTCGTGCCGCCGGACTTGTAGCTGGCGGCCACGCGATCGGAAAGGTCGTTGCGTTTCTTCTTGAGCTCGGCCTTCTTTTCATCGATCTGGGCCTGCGTGTCGTCAATCTTGCCCTGGACATTCTCGATGTCGTTGAGGGTCTGGGCATTCTTGTTGGCCAGCGCCGCATACTCATTTGCGATGCTGTCGAGCTGGGCCTGAACCTCGTCGAGCTGGGCCTGGGCGGCATTCAGTTTATCGGTTGTTTCTTTGGAAGCCTCCGCCGCATGGGCGCGAGCGGGCAGGCCAAAAAGAACTGCCGCAGAAGCGGCGCCGAACAGGGCCTTGAGGGCAGTGCGGCGCGAGAGCTCCTGGGAAAGGATGGAATCGCTGTTTGGTGACATATGTACTCCGTTACATGTTTATTTATATGTCGCTCAACTCATACATATTAGCGTACATATGGCGCGTCCCAACGATTTCCACGAACGGCAGGAAACTACAAGGTCAGCGGCTCGTAAGCAAATGTCGAAGATCAGGTTATGCGTACGCAAGCTCTTCTATGAGTACGTTGGCACAATCCTCCGCTTTTCCTACAGCGCACGATTTGGGCGTCCCTGCCTGCGCTATACTCCCCTGAAGAAGTGTTCCTGATTCGATAGGAGACTACATGTCCAAAGCACTCGACCCCAAAGACACCTGTGTCCTCGTTACCGGTGGCGCCGGCTTTATCGGCTCGCACACCGTCGTTCAGCTGCTCGAGGGTGGCTACCAGGTCGTCATCGTCGATGATCTCTCCAACTCCAGCGCCGTCGCCGTCGACCGCGTCAAGACCATCGTGGGCGACGAGGCCGCCAAGAACCTCACCTTCTACGAGGCCAACGTGCTCGACCGCGATGCGATGAACAAGATCTTCGATACCCATCAGATCGACCGCGTCATCCACTTTGCCGGCTTTAAGGCCGTTGGCGAGTCGGTGAGCAAGCCCGTCGAGTACTATCACAACAACATCGAGAACACCCTGGTGCTCATCGACGTCATGCGCAACCATGGCTGCAAGTCCATCATCTTCTCGAGCTCCTCGACCGTCTACGGCGACCCGGACAACCCGCCCGTCACCGAGGAGGATCCTAAGAAGCCCGCGACCAACCCCTATGGTTGGACCAAGTGGATGATCGAGCAGATCCTTATGGACGTCCACACCGCCGACCCCGAGTGGGACGTCGTGCTGCTCCGTTACTTCAACCCCATTGGCGCTCATCCGTCGGGCCTGATCGGCGAGGACCCCAAGGGCATCCCCAACAACCTGGTGCCTTATGTCGCCCAGGTCGCCGTGGGCAAGCTCGAGGCCGTTCAGGTCTTTGGCAACGACTACCCCACCCCCGACGGCACCGGCGTGCGCGACTACATCCACGTGTGCGATCTGGCCTCTGGTCACGTTGCCGCCCTTAACTGGATGAACGGCAAAACCGGCGTCGAGATCTTTAACCTGGGCACCGGCACCGGCACCTCGGTACTCGAGGTCGTTGCCGCCTTCTCCAAGGCTTGTGGCAAGGAGCTGCCCTATGTGATCCGCGAGCGCCGCGCCGGCGACATCGCTGCCAACTGGTGCGATGCCTCCAAGGCCGAGCGCATGATGGGCTGGAAGGCCCAGTACGACATCGCGGACATGTGCCGCGATAGCTGGAACTGGCAGAGCCACAACCCCAACGGCTTCGCCGACGCCGAGTAGCAAAAACCTACATACCGCTCTTGCCCCGATCTCACGTTGTGAGGTCGGGGCTTTTTTTCATGGCATGTAACCATTCGCCGAAAATCGACCAACTTTTTTATCTTGCCTGTACATGTTTAAACAACATGTTTTACAATAGGCGTACCGAATCAGAACATCGGAGGCGGACTGCACACCCATCGGCAGGCCGACCCCACAACAAGAAGGTTGGTGAGCGCATTCATGGAGCGTGCAAGCGGCGTCCTCATGCCCGTCTCATCTCTGCCCGGACCATACGGAATCGGCGGCTTTGGCTGGAATGCCTACGACTTCGTCGATTTTCTCGCCTCGTGCAAACAACATTACTGGCAGATTCTGCCCCTTACGACGACCAGCTATGGCGATTCGCCCTATCAGTCGTTCTCGGCCCGCGCAGGCAACCCCAACTTTATCGACTTTGCCGAGCTTATCGAGGCAGGGTATCTGGAGCAGCGCGATATCGATGGCGTGTATCTGGGATCCGACCCCAGCAATGTCGACTACGGTGCTATCTTTGACGGCCGCCGTCAGATTCTCGACCGCGCCGCTGAGCGCTTTGCTGCCGACAAGCCGGCCGATTTCGATGACTTTACCCAGGCCAACGAGGACTGGCTCATCCCCTACTGTGAGTTCATGACCGTCAAAGAGGAGTGCGGTCTCAAGGCGTTTTGGGAGTGGCCCGCGGAGCTCCGCACCCGCGGCGAGGCTTCCGCCAAGGTCTGCGCCGACCATCCGGCGCATATGCTCTACCACCAGATGACGCAGTACTTTTTCGATCGCCAGTGGAGCCGCCTCAAGGCCTATGCCAACGAGCGCGACATTCTCATCATCGGCGACCTGCCCATCTATGTCTCGCGTGACTCCGTCGAGATGTGGGCGACACCTGAGCTCTTTAAGATCGACGCCGCCGGCAATCCGGTGAGCGTCGCCGGCACGCCGCCCGACCAGTTCTCGGCCACCGGCCAGTACTGGGGCAACCCCATCTACGACTGGGACGCCATGGAGTCCGACGGCTTCTCCTGGTGGGAGGGCCGCATTCGCGCCGCCCTCGACATGTACGACGTCATCCGCCTGGATCACTTCCGCGGCTTCGAGGCCTATTGGGAGGTGCCGTTCTCCTCACCCGATTCGTCCTACGGTTCGTGGACGCAGGGTCCCGGCCTCAAGTTCTTCAAGACGCTCGAGGAAAAGCTCGGCACGCTGCCCATCATCGCCGAGGACCTGGGCTTCCTCACCCCCGGCGTCATCGACATGCGCGACAACTCGGGCTTCCCCGGCATGAAGATCCTGCAGTTTGCCTTTGAGGGCACCAACTCGTACTACCTGCCGCATAACTACATCGCCAACACCGTCGCCTATGTGGGCACCCACGACAACGAGACGGCGCGCGGTTGGTTTGAGGGAACGGCCACCCCGCGTCAGCGTGAGCAGGCAGCCCTGTACACCCATCAGCAGGCCGGCGAACCCATGGCAGATGCACTCAATCGCACCATCGCCGCCAGCGTGAGCGACACGTGCATCTACACCATGCAGGATCTGCTCAACTTGGGCAACGAGGCGCGCATCAACACCCCTGCCACGCTGGGCGGCAACTGGACCTGGCGCATGCTCGACGGCGCCATCACCCGCGAGCTCGAGCACAAACTCACCGACTGGACCGAGACCTACTTCCGCATCCCGTCGGAAGCCGAAATCGAGCTTCCTCAATAGGAGCTACCGCGCCCGACCCCTCCCCACCGTGCGGACGCGCTTGCTTTTCCCGCGCGAGGCCACCCCAATCCCCTCGCGCGGGCTTCTTATGAATTGCAGACATGAAACAACCCATCACAGGAGAAAACATGCCCCAAATTAACCTCATGGAACTCGCCGAGCAGTCTTTTGGCACCTCGCTCGAGCAGCTCGACGACCGTCGCATTTACAAGCTACTGGTCAAACTCGTGCAGGAGCGCTCCGCCGCCCGCCCGCTCAACAACGGCAAGAAAAAGCTCTATTACATTTCCGCCGAATTTTTGATCGGCAAGCTGCTCATCAACAACATGATCGACCTCGGCATCTACGACGAGGTTAAGGACCAGCTCACCGCCGCAGGCCACGACCTCAACAAGATCGAGGAATTCGAGGTCGAGCCGTCACTCGGCAACGGCGGCCTGGGCCGCTTGGCCGCATGCTTCCTGGATTCCATCGCCACGCTGGGCTTGACCGGCGATGGCGTGGGCCTCAACTATCACTACGGTCTGTTCCGTCAGCGCTTTGTCGACAACCAGCAGAAGGCCGTCCCCGACGAGTGGCTCGGTGAGCAGGACATCCTAGTCGACGATGACCACTCCTACACCGTCGAGTTCGGCGATTTTGCCGTTACCTCCAAGCTCGTCAACATCGATGTGCCCGGTTACGGCCAGTCCACCAAGAACCGCCTGCGCCTGTTCGACCTGGCGAGCGTCGACGACGGCCTGGTCCCCGGCAGTTCCATCGACTTCGACAAGACCGAGATCGCCAAGAACCTCACCTTGTTCCTCTACCCCGACGATTCCGACGAGCAGGGCCGCCTGCTTCGCATCTACCAGGAATACTTCATGGTGAGCAACGCCGCCCAGCTCCTGATCGACGAGGCCGTCGAGCGCGGCAGCAACCTGCACGATCTGGCCGATTACGCCGTTGTCCAGATCAACGACACGCACCCCACCATGGTCATCCCCGAGCTCATTCGCTTGCTCACCACTGAGCATGGCATCGAGTTTGACGAGGCCGTGACCATCGTACGCTCCATGGTCGCTTACACTAACCACACGATTCTTGCCGAGGCGCTCGAGAAGTGGCCGCTCGCCAGCCTACAGAAGGTCTCCCCTGTCATCGCCGACATTATCGTCAAGCTCGATGAGATCGCAAAGGCCGAGCACGATGACCCGCGCGTTGCCATCATCGACGAGCACGACACCGTCCACATGGCCCACATGGACATCCACTTTGGCTTCTCCATCAACGGCGTAGCCGCCCTCCATACCAAGATCCTGGAGGACACCGAGCTTCATCCGTTCTACGAGATCTATCCCGAGAAGTTCTCCAACAAGACCAACGGCATCACCTTCCGCCGCTGGATCCATGGGGCCAACCCCGCGCTCGCCAGCCTGCTCGACGATGTGATCGGCACCGACTGGCGCAGCACCGGCGATCTGAGCAAACTCGCCAAGTTCGCTGACGACAAGGACGTTCTTGAGCGCCTGGCCGCCACCAAGGTCGAGGCCAAGACCATCATGCGCCAGTTCATGGCGCTCGAGCAGGGTGCGACCATTCCCTCCAACGCCATCATCGACGTCCAGGTCAAGCGCATCCACGAGTACAAGCGCCAGCAGATGCTCGCGCTCTACATCATCTGGAAGTACCTCGATATCAAGAACGGCAACAGGCCTAAGCACCCCGTCACCATCATCTTTGGCGGCAAGGCGGCGCCTGCCTACACTATCGCGCAGGACATCATCCATCTGATCCTGACGCTGTCGCAGTGGATTGCAAACGACCCCGACGTGGCTCCCTACCTGCAGGTTGTCATGATCGAGAACTACAACGTCACCGCCGCCGAGCGCGTGATCCCCGCTGCTGACATCTCCGAGCAGATCAGCCTGGCCTCCAAGGAGGCGAGCGGCACCTCCAACATGAAGTTCATGCTCAACGGCGCCCTAACCCTGTGCACGCTCGACGGTGCCAACGTGGAGATTGCCGAGCTCGTGGGCGACGAGAACATCTATACCTTTGGCGCCTCTTCCAAACAGGTCGAGCAGCTCTATGCCAACGGCACCTATGACGCCGGTATGCTCTACCGCAAGCCCGGCATTAAACTGCTGGTGGACTTCATCACCAACCCGGCCTTTATGGCGACCGGCAATGCCGAGCGCCTGCAGCGCCTGCACGACGACATTAAGGGCAAGGACTGGTTTATGGCCCTGCTCGACATTGAGGAGTACATCCAGACCAAGGAGCGCGTGCTGGCCGACTACGAGGACCAGGACGCCTGGATGCGCAAGACGCTCATCAATATCGCCAACGCCGGCACCTTCTCGTCCGACCGCACCATCTCCCAGTACAACGACGAGATCTGGCACCTGAGCTAATTTCGCTTCCCTTACCCATCCTCTTGAGAAACGGAGTCGTGGCAACACGGCTCCGTTTTTTGTGCCCGCACGTTACCCTGCGACCCAACTCGGCCAAACAATCTCGATCTGTAACAACTACTCGGTAAAAACGGTCCCAGCTGTTACAGATTGAGACATACCGGCCCCCCTTGGGTTTATCTCGATCTGTAACATCTAACGTCCGAAATCAGCCTCACCCGTTACAGATCGAGACAAACGACCGGTCAGACAGCCCCAACACAAAGAAAGGCTCCCCTCTCGCCCAGTGGACGGGAGGGGAGCCTTATATGTGACCGCGGCAAAAGGATGGCAATACCGCAGTCGCCCAAAGGAAGGGCCTGGATGCACCGGGCCTAGATAAGGTTCTTGCCAGAGACCTTATCGAAGAGGTGGGTCGCGTTCTTCTCGAACTTGAACCAGATGGTGTCGCCAGCCTTGAGCGCGCCCTTGGCCTCGAGGTCGACGACGGGGATAATCAGGACAAACTGGCCGTCGGGAGCGGTCACGTGGACATGCTCGGTCGAGCCCATGAGCTCGGTCACCTCGACGGTACCCTGGAGCGCGCCCTCCTCACCCTTGTCGGCAAGCAGGATCTGCTCGGGACGCACGCCGGCCGTAATCTCCTTCACGTCGCCGCCGTCCCAGTTGAGGGCAAGCTGAGCGCAAGTCTCGGGGGCGAGCGCCACGTTCATATCCTCGGTCTTGACGGTAAAGCCGTTGCCCGAGCGCACCAGCTGGGCATCGAAGAAGTTCATCTGCGGCACGCCGATGAAGCCGGCGACGAAGATGTTCGCGGGATGGTTGAAGACCTCCTGCGGCGTGGCGATCTGCTGGACAACGCCGTCCTTCATGACCACGATACGGTCACCGAGGGTCATAGCCTCGGTCTGGTCGTGAGTAACATAAATGAACGTGCCCTTGATCTCGTGGCGCAGCTTAATGAGCTCGGCACGCATCTGGTTACGAAGCTTGGCGTCCAGGTTGGACAGCGGCTCGTCCATCAGGAAGACCTTGGGGTCACGCACGATGGCGCGGCCGATAGCGACACGCTGGCGCTGGCCGCCGGAGAGCGCCTTGGGCTTACGGTCGAGGTACTCGGTAATGCCCAGAATCTCGGCAGCAGAGCGAACCTTGCGGTCGATCTCGTCCTTGGGAACCTTCTTGAGCTCGAGCGTAAATGCCATGTTCTCGTACACCGTCATATTGGGGTACAGAGCGTAGCTCTGGAACACCATGGCGATGTCGCGGTCCTTGGGCGCCACGTCGTTGACACGCTTGCCGTCGATGAGCACATCGCCCGAGGTAATGTCCTCCAGGCCGGCGACCATGCGCATCGTCGTGGACTTACCGCAGCCAGAGGGGCCAACGAGGACGACGAACTCCTGGTCGTGAACGGTGAGGTTGAAGTCCTCTACAGCGAGCACACCGTCCTCGGTAACCTTGAGGTTGTGCTTCTTCTCCTCGGTCTTCTTCTTTTTGCCAAAGAAGCCTTTCTTTTTTGACTCGTTGTTGGGATACACCTTCTGAACATGTTTGAGAACGATCTCGGCCATGTCTCTACCTTTCGATACGCGGCGCCGCGCTGAGGGGCGCCGCCAAAACTTGCAAAACAGTTACGGCATCAGCCCTTGACGGCACCTGCCACCACGCCGTCGATGATGTACTTCTGACAGAGGATGTACATGATAACGATGGGGATAACGACCATCATGATGCAGGCCATCATGGGACCGAGCTCGACGTGGCCGTAGCCGCCGCGGAAGTACTGGATCAAGATAGGAATGGTCTTGTACTTGGTGGAGTCGAGCGTAAGGTAGGGCAGCAGATAGTCGTTCCAGACCCACATGGTCTCGAGGATGCCGACCGAAAGATAGGTGGGCTTCATGATGGGAAGGACAATCTTAAAGAACACCTGGACCGGGTTGCAGCCATCAATCATGGCCGCCTCCTCGATCTCGAGCGGGATGTTCTTTACAAAACCGGCGAACATAAAGACCGCCAGGCCCGCGCCAAAGCCCAGATAGATAAAGCAGATGTTGAACGGCGTGTTAAAGCCGATGCGGTCCGCCAAATTGGACAGCGTGAACATGAGCATCTGGAACGGCACGACCATCGAGAACACGAACAGGTAATAGAAGAAGTTCGAGATCTTGTTGTTGACACGAACCACGTACCAAGCGCACATGGAGCAGCACACCAAGATCAGCACGACCGACGTGACCGTGATGATGAGCGAGTACATAAATGCCGAGGCAAAGCCCTGCTCGTTAAGGGCGTGCATGTAGTTTGCGAGGCCGTTGAACGTCTCGGGCGTGAGCAGATCGAATGCCGTGGTAGTGCTGATTGCGGTCGCTTTCTTAAAAGAATTAAGCGCAATCATGAACACGGGGTAGATCCACGCGAGCGACAGGATCGTAAAGAAAATCGAGAGCGCGCGGTTGATAACCTTATCGCGTTTCATTACTGCTGCACCTCCTTGGACCTCGTGGCCTTAAGCTGGATCATGGAGATGGCCACGACCAGGATGCAGAAGATAACCGCCTTGGCCTGACCAATGCCCTGCCATGCGATACCGGCACGCGAATAGAACGTGTTGTAGATGTTCAGGGCGAGCATCTCGGTGGAGTGCGCGGGGGCGCCGCCGGTAAGGGCGAGGTTCTGGTCGAACAGCTTAAAGCCGTTGGTGATGGACAGGAACAGGCAGATGGTGATGGTCGGCATCAGGTTAGGGATCTTAACCTTCCAAAACGTCTGCCATGCCGTAGCGCCGTCGACCTTGGCGGCCTCGATGTAGTCGGACGGAATGGACTGCAGACCAGCGATGTAGATGATCATCATGTAGCCGACCTGCTGCCACAGGGTCAGGATGATAAGGCCCCAGAAGCCAGCAGCAGAGTTAAGGGCAATGAGCTGGGCGCCCACGTTGGAGAGTAGGCAGTTGATCAGAATCTGCCAGATGTAGCCCAGCACGATGCCGCCGATCAGATTAGGCATAAAGAAGATCGTACGGAAGATATTGGTGCCCTTGAGCGCTTTGCGGGTGAGCGCCTGCGCAATGGCGAGGGCGATCACGTTGATGAGCACCGTCGACAGGAAGGCAAACGCCACGGTAAAGAAGAACGACGTGGCAAACTGCGGATCGGACAGTGCGCGCACGTAGTTCTCGATACCGACAAAGTGCGTATTGTTGATGGTAATAAACTGGCAGAACGAGAGATAGAAGCCCTGGATAAAGGGGATCACGAACCCGATCATAAACGCCAGGCACGTGGGCAGCATAAAGAGCGGCCACCAGCGCTTGAGTGCTTTGCCCATAGAAGGGTCCTTTCAATATGCAGGGGGCGGGCAAACCAACGTCTGCCCGCCCCCTGTCGCTAATCAGATAGCTTGGGCAGCAACTGCTTACTCGGAAGCAGCCTTCTCGGTCTTCCAGCCATCGACGAAGGCGTTCTTGACGCCGTCCCACTTGCTGTTGTCGGCAGCATAGGCGATCAGAGCCTGCTTGAGGTTCTTCTTCCACTCCTCAGAGGGGATGTAGACGAAGTCCCAAGCGACGGTCTTCTTGCCGTCCTTGGCCATGGCGACGGCCTGCTGCGAGAAGACATTGGTGGTTTCCTTGGCGCTCTTGAACGGGGCAGTCAGACCCATCTTGTCAGCGATGATGCTGGTGGCGGTGTCAGAAGTGACGCACCAATACATGAAGTCCTCGGTGGCCTTCTGGGCATCCTCGGAAGCCTGGGAGCTGACGCACCAGTAGTTCTCGCCGCCGGAGCACAGGCCCTGGTTCTCCTCGCCGTCGACACCGATGTAGATGGGCATCATGCCAATCTGATCGTCGGTCATGCCGGCCTTGACGAGGTCAGAGTAGGCCCAGGAGCCGTTCTGATAGAAGATGGCCTTGCCGGTTGCGAACTCGTTGGTGGCGTCGTCGCCGGTCTTGGAGGCAAGCTGCGAAGGATCGCAGGTGGAGTCGGTGATGTACAGGTCGAAAATCTGCTTGAAGTTGTCGAGATACTCGCCCTTGATCTCGTCGTCCTCCTGGTTGTGCTCCTTCTCGAACTCGTAGTAGAGCGGGAGGTTGGCGAGGTGGGTGGTGTAGCGCCAGCTGGAGGAGTCATCCATGCCAGCAGAAGTGAAGGCACCCTCAATGCCAAGCTCGTCCTTGCGGGCCTGGATGTCGTCGGCACAAGCCTTCAGCTTGTCGAAGGAGTTGATGTCCTCGGCCTTGTAGCCAGCCTTCTCGAGCAGCTGCTTGTTGTAGATGATGCCGTAGCTCTCCTGGACCCAGTCGATACCCAGATCCTTGCCATCGGACTGCAGAGCCAGGGAGTCGTCAATGAGCTCACCGCGGAGCTTGGTATCGGACAGGTCGGCGCAGTAATCCTTCCAGTTCTTAAGGCCGGTGGGGCCGTTGACCTGGAACAGGGTCGGAGCGGAGCTCTTGGACATCTCGGACTTGAGCTTCTCCTCGTAGGTGTTGGAGGCAGCGGTCACGATCTTGACCTCGACGCCCTTCTCCTTCTTATAGGCCTTGGCGATCTCCTTCCACTCCTTGTCGACCTCGGGCTTGAATTGGAGGAAGTAGACCTCGGCAGCGTCACCAGAAGCAGAGGAGCCGGAGCCGGCAGAACCACCGCAGCCCACGAGACCCAGACCAAGAACCGCAGCCGCGGAACCAGCAAAGCCCAGGAACTGCCTTCTGCTCATTTCGTTCTTCATTACAATCCACCCTTTCACACCGTGGCGGCACCCTTTGCCGCCGCCTTCGGAGATTGGCTCGGGGACTTTGCCCCTTTTGCTGATTTGTACGATACGCTATTTGGCTAGTTGTTTGAACAAGTATTACTAGAGCGGTAGAAAAACTTCGGTGAACGGTAATTTCAACTTGATACTTGACAAGTTTTGTATAAACAATTATTTGTTATCGAATGCAGAGAAAACGCCCGGTCAAGCCGATGCGTCGTCGGTTTGACCGGGCGTTTTCTCTTTGAGGGCATGAGTCTCGTCAGGCTGCGAGCTAGCCGGCTATCGCTTGGAATTGACGCGGTAATGGAAGATCTCGGGGTGTGTGCGAGTGTGCGTCACCTCAAACAAGATGCCATCCGAGGTGTACGACTGACTCTCCATGACGGCAACGCAGTTGTATTTGCCGAGGTCAAGATAGCTGCAGTCTTCATCGTTGGCGAGCTCGACACTCACCGTACGACGGCTCGCCATCACTTTGACACCGCGCTTGTGCTCCAGATAGCCGTAAATAGAATCTGCCGCGATCTCGGGGGTCAGGCCCTTGGCGATCGACGCCAAAAAATAGCCATGGTCCACTTGGCGCGCGTTGCCGTTGAGGCTTCGGACACGCACTACGCGAATAAGCTCCTCGCCCACCCTAAAGCCCAGGCGACGAGAGAGCTGCTCGGTGCAGACCAGATGTTCAAAAGACTTAACGTCCGTCGATGCAACGGCATTGTTGCGCTTTGCAAACTCGCCAAACGACTCAACCTCTTCGAGTGCGCCCAACATGTCGGTTTCGCCCTTAAGCCAAATAACGCGCACGCCCTTGCCGTGTATGGGCTGCACAAACATCCCGTCGGCCAGCATGCTCAAAGCGCGGCGGACGGTATTGCGCGTGCAGCCAAATTCCGCGGTCAGTTCGGCTTCGGTTGGCAGCATCTCCTGAAACGCATAGGTCCCATTAATGATGCGCGAGCGTATTTCTCGGTAGATTCCTTCGTATATCGCTTTTGGCATTGTTTCACCTCTACATTGTTCATTACCGGCTAGGCACGATAGCATTTCTTAAAGTTGTTTAAACTGAATATCGGTAAAGCGACAGGATTTAACCGTTGACGGTTTCTGTCATGCCCAAATCGGTTTCGCTCAAAACTGCCGGTACGACAATCGTCCGGTCCTCTACAATGAATCCATTGTTTAAACGTTTCCCCACGCGCAACGCGCCTCGATATTCGGAAGGCAGAACATGCTGCAAAAAATCCAACGCTTTGGCGGGGCAATGTTCGCGCCCGCCATGCTGTTTTCTATATCAGGCCTCATGGTCGGCGTCTCCGCTCTCGCAACGACTGCGGACATCGTCGGCGATCTCGCCGTATACGGAACCCCTTGGTACGCGTTTTGGACCATCATCCAACGCGGCTCGTGGACGGTCTTTAAACGCCTCCCGCTCCTTTTTGCCGTAGCGCTGCCCATCGGCCTTGCCCAAAAACAACCGGCTCGTTGCTGCCTCGAGGCTCTCGTCGCCTATTTTGCCTATTGCTTCTTTTTGAGCGAAATCATTAAGCTGAGCGAAGACAATCTTGGACTTAAGTACCCGTCGTCTTTGACCTCCGCCAGCGGCATCACCATCATCGACGGCATCAAGACGCTCGACACCGGCATTATCGGCCCGCTGGCGGTGTCGGCAACCGTCGTCGCCATCCATGACCGCTTCTACGATGCCAAGGTTCCCGATTGGCTCGGTACCTTCTCGGGCTCCTCGCTGGTCTACCTCATCAGCTTTTTTGCCGTGTTCGCCCTTGCCGCCATCTCGGCCGCCATCGTGCCCTTCGTATACGCTGTGACCGAAACGCTGCGCCATGCACTTACGAGCGTCGGCCCCTTTGGCGTGGGCATCTTTGTGCTTTTGGAGCGAGCGCTCGAGCCCATGGGGCTGCACCACCTGCTCTACATGCCGATCTACTACGACAACCTGGTCATTAACGACGGCATCTACGCCACGTGGAGCAGCTTGCTCCCCATCCTCTCCCATAGCACGCGCCCCCTTAATGAACTTGCGCCGTGGGCCGGTTTTACCGCCACCGGCTGGGTCAAGCTCTTTGGCCTTCCCGCCATCGCAGCCGCGTTCTACTCCACCGCAAAACCAGAGCGCCGCGCCGGCCTCAGGGTCATCCTTGTTCCCGCCATCATCGCCTCGGTGGTTTGCGGCGTTACCGAGCCACTCGAGTTTCTCTTTATGTTCACCCACCCCGGGCTCTTTTTTCTCTACGCCGTCTTATCGTCTTGCCTTGCCACAACCATGAATCTCTTTGGCATCGTCGGCATCTTCTCGGGCGGCCTCATGGAGATGGCAGCCTTCAACTTTATTCCGCTCATGCGCACGCATGCCGGTGCCTATCTTTTGGCACTCGGTATCGGCCTTGCCTTTAGCCTCATCTTTTTTGTTAGTTTTCGAGCACTCATCTTGATCTATGACCTTAAGACACCGGGCCGCGAGGATCATGTCGCCAATCGCGCGGCAATCGATCATTTAACGGGAAGCGGCTTTGCCAAAGAGCAATCTCCCAATGACGAGGTCAATAGTCGATCCGATCAAGATCACGTCCTCGCTGAGCGGGCAATTCAGCTTTTAGGTGGCGTTGGCAATATTGTGGGCGCAACCAACTGCGCCACGCGCCTGCGCGTCGAGGTCGCAGACCCTTCCATCGTTGCAGATAACGCGGCGTTTGTCGCGGCGGGCGCCAAGGGCCTCATCATTACGGGCAAGACCGCCCAGGTGATTATCGGCATCTCCGTTCCCCGCGTTAAAGAGCATTTTGACCAGATCATGGGCCTCGAGCCGGAATTTGTGCCCACCACCTCGGCCTCCCCTGCCGCCAGCGCAGCCCATAAGCACGGCGATATTTGCTTCTTCGATATCGACGGAACGCTCGCCTGGCAAGACCCCAGGCTCGCCCAAGACCTTCCCGAAGACGAGCGGGACCTCTCCCCCTATCCCAACGAGGCGGTTTCGCAGGCAATCCGCGAGTTTGTCGCCAACGGCAACATGGCCTTTATCTGCACGGGACGCACCCTGAGCTGCATCCACCCCAAGCTTCTTGAGCTGCCCTGGACCGGCATCGTCTGTCTTGCGGGCGGTTACGCCGAGATCAACGGACACGCAATTCGCGATCTGTCGATGACGCCCAGTATGCTGCAGCGTCTTGCCCCCTACCTTGAGCAATCGGGCGAGGTCATCCGCTTTGAGGGCCTCAACGGCGTCGTGCGCATGAGTGCCGATGCCCCCGATGCTCCCGGATACGCGCGCACCCTGGGCGACGCAGTCACGCAGCTGCAACATTACAGTGCCTACAAGATCTTGATGTCTACATCGCTCGCCAACCACATCGCTCAAGATAAGGCACTTGAGCCGCTGCTATGCTTTAACGAGCTCGAGCTCGAGGTCACAGAAATCTCGCCCCGCGAATGCACGAAGCGCGGGGGCATCCAGTCTGTACTCGACGTCCTCGATCCCCACCACGGAACCGTATACGGCATCGGCGACGCCGGCAATGACGTCTCGCTGATGAACGCCGTCGATGTCGGTATCGCCATGGGCAATGCGCCGGACTATCTCAAAAAGCGCGCCGACTACATCACCGACTCGGTCGACAAAGATGGCGTCGTCAAGGCGCTCGAGCACTTTAGGCTTATATAAGCAGCCGGCACGCGCACGCGTCCCGTTTCCCCAAATCGCCAAAACAGACGCGCCGGCAACTCCAATGTGGCAATATGGTATCTGCACACCGCAACGATGCAACCTAAGAAAGAATGCGAGAACCCGTGTCCAGTCCGTTTACCAGCTTTTTAGCCCAGCACTTTGACCAGATCAACGACTATCTGGCCACGTTCTTTGACGGACAGGCGACCTCTGCCGACATCGAGCGCTACCTGTATGCGCCGCTCTCGGCATTTACCGCCAATGCCGGCAAGCGCCACCGCCCGCTCATCTGCATGCTCGCCGCCACCGCAGTGGGCGGCAGCTTTGAGAGCGCCCGCAGCGCCGCGGCAGCTATCGAGCATTTCCAGTCGGGCGCGCTCATCCACGACGATATCGCCGACAACGGACAGCTGCGCCGCGGCAAGCCCTGCATGCACCTCACCGAGGGCACGGGCCTTGCCATCAATTGTGGCGACCTGGCGCTCACCATGGTCACCAAGACGGTTCTCGACGACCCCACGCTGGAGTCCGACGTGAAGCTGCGCGTGCTCCACGAGCTTACCGAGATGATCGTCCGCACCATCGAGGGCCAGGCGCTCGACTTGGGCTGGGTCCGTGACGGGCGCTTTGACATCTCGGTCGACGATTACCTGGACATGGCAACGCACAAGACCGCGTACTACAGCGGAGCCACGCCGCTTGCCGCTGGAGCCATTATCGGCGGCGGCAGCGAGGAGCAAATTGAGGCGCTGCGCGCCTTTGGCCTGCACACGGGCCTTGCCTTCCAGATCCAAGATGATCTACTCAACTTGATCGGTACAAAGGAGGCCGCCAACAAGGACTTCCGTACCGACATCACCGAGGGTAAGCGCACACTCGTTGCCGTGCACGCTCTGTCAGACGAGCGCTATCACGACGAGATTGAAGCGATCCTCTCCTCGGGCACCGAGGACCCCGCGCAGCTCGCGCGCGCCGTGGAGATCTTCCAGGAGACCGGCTCTATTGATTACGCCCACGCCTACGCGCTGGACCTGACCGCCAAAGCCAAGGCCGCCATCGAGGACGTTTCGCTCGAGGCGCATGCACGCGAACTGTTCCTCTCCATGGCAGATTTCTTTGTGGAGCGCCTTAACTAGCGGGGGTTATAAAACCTGTCAGCAGCGTATTTGGGTACAACTTGCTACACTGTTGAGTGCATGTTTATGCATCCCTTTGCGTTGTCTATCCGACACACGCTCAAATAGTACGAATGGTACGCCGAAAGGGGTTCGTTCATGGAACCTATTACAACGGGCATGCAGGGAGCAGCCGTCGAGGACGTTCAGTCCCGCCTTCTGCAGCTCGGCTATACAATCGATGACACCGAGGTTGCCGACAAGCGCTTTGGCACCACCACCGAACAGGCTGTTGGCACCTTTAGGCTCGATAGCGGCCTTGCCGCTGGTTGTGCCGTCGATATCCCCTGCTGGAGCGCCCTGGTCGACGCCTCGTATAAACTGGGCGACCGCACCCTCTACCTGCGTATGCCCAATTTCCATGGTGCCGACGTGCAGGCCCTGCAGAAGGCACTCAACGTTTTGGGCTTTGCCTGCGGCGAGGACGATGGCTACTTTGGCCCTCACACCGAGGCGGCCCTTCAGCAGTTCCAGGAAAATGTCGGTCTGTTTGCCGACGGCATGGCTTTCCAGGATACCTACGCCTATATCAACCGCCTGCACCATGTGTGGGAGGGTAAACCTTCGGTGACCGAGGCCGAATCGCGCATCGGCTTTGCCCGCGCGGCCAACGTACTCGAGCGTTTCCAGATTGCTGTCATCGGCGAAGACCCTATCGCGCGCAGCGTAGCATCGCGCATGTGGAACATCGCCACGGCGACGACCGACAACAGCGGCATGATGCTTTGCGACTCCGAGGTTCCGACCGACGTTGACCTGGTGCTCGAGATCGCAAGCGACGAGCTGCCCGCCGACGCCGCTCCGCGCGCCACGATTGCCCTCGCCGAGTGCCACAACCTGGCCCAGCGCATCCGCACCGCCAATGTCGCCGCACAGCAAAAGCCCGCACGCATCCGCATTGAGCTCACGGGCATGACGCGCTACAACGGCACCTTCACTGCCAGCGACGCTCAGACGCTCGCCGTACGCCTGCTCGATGGCGTTTGCGATGCCCTCGCAGATTAGGTAAACTAAACGAGTTGCTTTTGGCAACACCCATACTGGGACGTAGTTCAACGGTAGAACTCCGGTTTTTGGTGCCGGCTGTTGGGGGTTCGAATCCCTCCGTCCCAGCCAAAGTAACTGAGCGCCCCGGGCTTTCATCAGCCCGGGGCGCTTTCTTGTGGGCAAGCGAAGGGATTCGAACCCGCCAGGGTGCGGAGCTGAGGAAACGCGAAGCGTTTTCCAGCGCAGCACACAAGGAGCGAAGCGACGCAGCGGGGCGCGGCCGCCGAAAAGGCGGACGCGGAATCCCTCCGTCCCATACCAGCAACGGGCTCCCCGCATCTAAACTTTCCAGCCAAACCGACACTTAGGAACCGGCACTTAGGGACGTTCCTAAAGTGCCGGCCACAACTTCTCTGCAGGACGAGAAGTTGAAGTAGTTTTTCAGGCATATCCCAAAAATCCACCTCCAAAAGAGCGGCGCCCCAGGCCCATAACGACCAAGAGCGCCTTACATCAAGAAATATCAGCCCAGTTCCGAAAAGCGAGCCGCCTTCTACAACGTGCCGCGTGGCCCCGACGGGCCGGGCATTAAGTTTGTCGCGAGTTCCGCACGCAAAGAAGGCCACATGACCTCGATGTTTTGGACGTGACAGCGAGAGGGGCCCTGGCATGGCAAGGTGACGTGAAACAAGGCGGCGCTGACCTTCTGGTCGCGCCGCCGAAGTTGAACGTCAGATTGCCGTGCCAGGGCCCCTCGCAGCGTCAAGAAGTCCGCCGTTCGGTAGAACGGCGGAATCTAATTGTTCAGCATGCGGTCGAAGCTTCCCGAGTCGCCATCCCGATAGTCGGCGGTCATCAGAATCTCCTGCGGAATTCGTCCGCCCTCGCGCAGCACGTTGCGGAACTGCACGCGCGTAACCATGGGCAGATCCTTGATCGTCGCCGCCAGGTTCTGCGGCACGCCCTGGTTGGCAGCCGCGGGCTCGCACTCGCCGCCGGCCTTCACGCGACGCTTATGCTCGGCGAGCATGGCACGGTACATGCCGGCATGCAGGCGAATCTCAACCACATTGGCATTGCGAGCCTGCTCGACAATGCGCGCGCCCTCGCGATCGATGTCGCCTACGTAGTAGACGTAGTTAAAGCGATAGCCAATCTCAGCCAGATAATCGTCCAGGGCATGCGAGACGCTCGCCTTGCATCCGCCGCCAAAAATCACGCCGCCCACCTTGATGCCAAAGAGCTTGGCGTGCTTGCGGCCACGCAGCAGCTTGACGATCTCGTCGTAGGTGTCCAGGTTCTCGACCATAATGAACGGCTTGTCGGCGCCCAGCGTAAAGAAGCCCGTAAAGTGCACGGGGCGATTGGGGGCGACCTTGATCGCCTGCATGCTGATGCCCTTTTCGGTCATACGCCTGATCAAGCGCTCACCGTGCTTGCCGTCAAAAGCCTTCTCGTCGTTAAAGATCTGGTAGGCACGCTGGCGGCGCGAGGCAACCGGCGTATCGGCACCTCGGTTCTGCTCGATCCAAGCCTGGATGATTGCGATTTCCTCGGCAATCTTGCGGTTGGACATCTCGTTGTGCTGAGTGCGCTGCGGAGCCTTTTTGCCGTCCTTGCCCTCGACCTTTACGATCTGTGTCTGCTGCTCCTTGATCTTAGAGAGCGCCGTAGGCGTAGGGACAACCTTGAGCAGCTGCCTGCCTAAAACGCGGGCAAGGGCAAACGCCGAGACCTCGCCGTGGACGGACGACTTGGGCTGCTGGGCAGCAGTATCTGCTGCGGCAGACTCCGGCTTCTTCTGAGACTTGCGCTTAGAATCGCCCTGGGAATTGCGCTCGTGCTTCGGCATAGACGCCTGCTTCTGCGGACGAACGGACTTGCTCTCCTTCGCCGGCTGGCGCTTAGGCTGCCCCGAAGAAACCTCGGCCTTCGCATCCTCGTTCTGCGGCGTGGTCTTCTCGGTTGCAGTCTCGGCATGGGAACTGCGGCCCCCACGATGGCGACGGCGGCGAGGCTTGCTCGACGCGCCCTGCTCCGCCTGCTCATCAGTAGGCTGCTGGCCCTTGGCCTCGGCATCAACCTCAAGCTGCGGCTCAACAGGCTTCTGCTCGCGAGCCGCCGGCTCAACGGTCTTCTCGTCCTTCTCGCCCTGAGTGGTCGAAGCCGGCTCGCTCTTCTCCTGACGCCTTACGGGATACGCGCGCCCCGCAAAACCACGTCCGGGACGGCATGAACCCGGAGCCTTCTTGGCAGACTCCTCAACATCGTCTGCAACCTCAGAAGACTCTTCAACCTCACGCGCGGCATCCTGCTGTGCAGCCTTAAAGTGAGCACCGCGACGGCGCTTGGGCTCTTGGGCCTCCACGGGCTTTTGCTCCTTCGTGGGCTTCTGCGACTCGGCAGCAACCTCGGTCTCAACAGCCTCGGCATCCGTCTCACCCTTTTGAGCAACGGCGCGACGGAAGCGCTCCTGCTGGGCGCGGCGCTGCGCATCGCGCTTGCCACCCCCGCCAAAACCGCCGCGTCCTGCCTTGGCCGTAAAGGCACGCACGACGTTCTCATCGAGCAACTCATCGGTATCGACATGCTCACGCGGAGCAGTTTCTTCCACAGCAGGCACGTCAGCGGAATCCTCGACGACAAAATCCTCGACGGACTCGGCAGGCTGCTCCTGGGCATCGCGGATCTCGGCATTGATGGTATAGAACGCCGGGCGCCCGTTAATGCCGCTACCCTCGATCTTGGTCACGATATTTGCCGCGATAAGTTCATCGCGCATCGCCTTGGTGTCACATTCCTTATCGACGGAGCGGAAAATTTGCGCCAGCGCACTCGACTTAATCTTGAGCGCCTTGCGGCAGAGCAGGTCGTAGGCAACCAGCTTGGCACGCTCGGCAGAAAGCGACGTCTGGCTGCTCAGACGTTCAGCCAGGGCATCGACATTATTTTGGTTATCGGAATATACCGTCTTGGCCACGGGGCCCCTTTCATATGTACACATATACGTTTATATGGTACAACGCGCGCCCTTATCCACGCAAAACATCTGCGAGAACACTCGGGCGTCGCCCGCTTTTGCATGAAAAAAGACCGAGTCCGCGTCGTTGCGGACCCGGTCTTTCCGAGTCATATGGATGGAACGGCTAGCCCATCAAGCTGACTAGGCCTTGGCAGCCTCGGCGTCGACAGGAGCCTCGGCGGCAGCGGCGCGGCCGTACTCGGCCTTGCCCATCTCGGACCACTCGGGCTCCTCGTCGGGCATGGAGCCAGCCTCCTTGCCGAAGAACTCCTTGAGGCAGTTGACGGCGACGATGAGACCCAGGACCATCAGCAGGACGGCGAAGGCGAGCTGCAGGCCCTTGGTGGCGGCGACGGAGACGGCGGCCGTGGTGGCAGTAGCCGGGATGGTACCGAAGAAACCGTAGGCCTGGACGGCGGTCATGCAGCCCATGGCGCTCTGGACCAGCGAGGTGAAGGTGCAGCAGAGCA
>CAJLOU010000022.1 GCA_905208345.1 uncultured Collinsella sp. | reverse complement strand
CACGCTCGGCCGCGCGGATGGTTTCTTGAGACATGGCATCCCCTCAGAGCCTCGTTATTTGGCGTTACCTGCCCTATTATACGCACGGCAAGACAAGCACTCCCGCGCATGAACAGCGCTTTTTAAAAGCCCACCGAGCTTATAATCCGTTTTGCAGCCAAACATTTTATTGGGCAACCTCCTCGGGGTCGACGATCCCGCATGCTTCCGTCGCGACGCGTCTCGTCCGCCGTTGGGGCTTGCATTGTTGCAATTGGGACGTTCGTCCTGTCTTTTGGCAGGTCGGCGGCGTATCCTTGTACCTACAGCAAAACGAGAAAGGTTATGTATGGATCGAAACGAACTCGACCCCAGCGTCCCCAGCGCCACGGAGGTCAAGAAGATCCCCCTCATCATTAAGGTGTACGCCGTCCTGTGCATCCTGTCCGGCGTGAGCACGCTCCCTTCGGTCGGCGCCTTTATGTGGCAGGTCATCACCGCGCTCATCAACGGCAACGCCGCCGCCAAGCTCGGCGACAACACGCTCGTCGCGGTCGGCCTTATCGTCGCCGGCATCATGCTCTCTGCGGCAAGCGCCGTTATCCTGATCATCTTTGGCCTGGACCTCATCAAGAACCAGCGCCGCAATGCCGCCCGTCTGTCCTATATCCTTATCGCGTTTACCGTCGTCGAGCTTTTAGTTGACGTGATGCTCCAGGGCATCGGGCCCTTCTTGCTTCGCCCTGCCATCCAGCTCGGCATCCTCGTCGCGCTTTCGACCACCGTCGACCCCACGCTGCGCCAGGAGCGCGAGCTGCAGCGCCGCCTGCAGGAGATGCTCGATCGCGACGCCGCCGCCGAGGGCATGCTCGGGCGCGATGAAACCGGCGAAGGCTACATCAAGCTCAACTACTTCAACCTGTTCTGGGTGTTCTTTGTCTGCTGCATACTCGGCCTGATCGCCGAGGACATCTGGCACATGACGGTCGACGACCCGGGCGTCTACCAGGACCGCGCCGGTATGCTGTTTGGCCCCTTCAGCCCCATCTACGGCTTTGGCGCCGTGCTCATGACCATGGTGCTCAACCGCTTCTATAAAAAGAACCCCATCATCATTTTCCTGGTGAGCGCCCTGCTCGGCGCCAGCTTTGAGGTGTTCGTGGGCTGGTTTATGCAGACCGCGTTTGGCGTGGTCTCGTGGAGCTACTCGCACATAACGCTGTTCGGTATGCCCGACCCGCTCGTGGTCCTCACGGGCGGACGCACCTGCACGGGCTTCGCCTGCCTGTGGGGCCTGGGCGGCCTCATCTGGATCAAGCTGCTGCTGCCGAGGCTGCTTAAGCTTATCAACATGATCCCCTGGAAGAGCCGCTACTCGGCCACCGTCATCTTTACCATTATCATGCTGGTCGACGGCGTCATGACGCTGCAGTCGCTCGACTACTGGTACCAGCGCGTCAACGGCACGGAGCCGGACATTCCCGTCGCACAGTTCTACGGAGAGCACTTCGATAACGAGTACATGGAAAACCGCTTCCAGAGCATGACCATGAGCCCGAAGGATGCAACGCGCGTGTAGCGCCAACCGCGCCCAAAACGCAAAATGCCCGCCGGTATCACACGTACCGGCGGGCATTTTTATAAACGAGCCTTCTATCGACGCAAGCCTCTATGCCTCGCGCTCGACCTCACTCACGCATTCGTTCTTGATGGTGCCAACGAGCGCCTGCAGCGCATCGACCACGTGCGGGCGAATGTCCCCGCCGATGAGCACGAGCATGATGTCGTCGCCTACGGCAAGCTCACCGCTCGCCAGCCACACGCGCACATAGCCGATACCCGGCATCGCGCGCGTGGCCTCGATAGCAGCCTGCACCTTGCTGGCGTCGTAGCCAAACACCATGCCGCCCACCTTGTGGCCCGGCGCCACGCCATCGGTCTCGACACCGCGCGCCTCGGCCTTGGGCGTCGCGCGCACCACACCGTTATGTGTCAGATACATACCGCACGCAGGTGCCGACGAATCGGCCTTGGCCTCGCGCAGCCAAGCATCAATCGAAGGCATCGTTTTGCCGTTCTCAAGCATCATTTCTCCCTCTACTGTCAGCGAGTAGCCAATTTAGGACGGGTTTTGCTACCCCTGGATAATCTATTCCTCGACCGGCGTGAGCACCATGACGGCACGCGTGTTGCTCAGCGATAACGAACGACAGGTCACAAGCGTTACGACCTTGGTTGCCGAAGCGGCACGATCGGTGGCATCGCTCGCCACGGCAGAGGCACCGTCAAGCATCTCGGACAGGTAGTTCTTGAGCCCGTCGTCGCCCTCAAAATTGGGCGTGCGCGCCTTGGCATACGTGTCCTCAACG
This sequence comes from uncultured Collinsella sp., assembly GCA_905208345.1. Taxonomy (GTDB): domain Bacteria; phylum Actinomycetota; class Coriobacteriia; order Coriobacteriales; family Coriobacteriaceae; genus Collinsella. The sequence continues at coordinate 18,931 of CAJLOU010000022.1, read as the reverse complement.
ACCTTGGTCGCCAGTGGTCGCAGCTTATACGTAGCATCCCGTGTGATGTAATACACGAACTCGATGCTATCGAACGTCGCCTGATCAGTGGTGTCCGAAATCACGTTGAACATCGACCCGTCATTCATGTGGTGGCCGTAGATCGTGGTCTGCTGGTCAACCATTCCCGGCGCGGTGTCATCACTATCCAAGAAAATGGCACCGGACGCGTTAGATGTACCGTCAAACAGCGTGTTGAGGTATTTGGAGTTGTTGTTGGTCTGCACCACGGGGTAGTTGATGTTGGTGCCGGGCGCGTAAATCCAACCCACAACCTCGGTATTTGTCTGGGCAAGCGCATTAAAGTCGATAATTGGCACGCCACTGGCGTCCTTGTCGCTCACATATTGTTTTTCGATCTTTTGGTACGACTCGCTCGCCTGCTTGTAACCAATCTGCGCATTGATAAAGATGGCGGCGGCGGCGACAATCAGACCGATGCCCACGATGATGAGCAAGATGGGAATAATGGAGCGGCGCTTTTTGCGCGGCGGCACGGTGTAATCCGACGGCGCGGCATGCGATGAAGACCGGGGCGGTTTTTTAGCGGTGCTATAAGACGAAGGACGATATGCGGCCGGCGCGTCCTGTCGACGATGCGTCGCCGGTGTCACGGGACGCGGCACGCGCTGCTGCTGAGGAGAGGATGTCCGACCCTGCTGTGCCGCACGGGCAGCACCCGGCTTCGACGGATCGGGAATCTGAGAAGCCTTGAATCGTTTTCCCTGATAGTCGGACATGGCTCTCCTTATACTGCGGCAAAACGGCGGAACGCCTAGGCGTCAGCCATCTCCTGCTTCATCTTCTCGATAACCTTGCGGTACTCGGGGTCGCATGCGCCCAAGATCTGCGTGGCATAGATGGCGGCGTTCTTGGCGCCGTTGATGGCAACGCAGGCCACGGGCACACCCGAAGGCATCTGCACCATCGACAGCAGCGAATCCATGCCGCCCAGGTCACTCGTCTTCATAGGCACGCCGATGACCGGCAGCGGCGTAAAGGCAGCCACGACACCACCCAGGTGAGCGGCCTTGCCGGCGGCGGCGATAATCACTTTGATACCGCGATCGGCAGCAGTCGAGGCCCACTCGTGAACCTTCGCCGGCGTGCGGTGTGCACTCGCGATCACGAGCTCATAGGGCACGCCCAGTGCCTCGAGCTCGGCGGTGCAACCTTCCATAACGCCCAGATCGGACTTGGAGCCCATAATGATCCCGACAACCGGCTTTTGATCTGCCATAAACAAAGACCTCCTGTTGAGAACGGCGACGCGGCGGATCCGCGACCCTTAACTACTGAGAGTAGTATAGCTGCTCCCGTCCCTGCGGTCTTTGTGGCGCTTCGCGGGCGGGCCAGGCTTTATCTTCACTCCGGTTGCTTCGCAAAGTCGTTCAGATAAAGCCTGGCCCGCCCGCGAAGCGCCCTGCGACCTACCGGGAATTGCCATGACGTACGTTGGCTGATGAATTGGAAGGAAAGGTCAACGGAGACTGAAGGCAATTGGTTCAGCGAAAAACCCTGACGAATCTAATTCGTCAGGGCCCCACCAACGCTCACTCGTCGTTCATCGTTAAAGCTAGATATTCTCTTCCGCCCATTTCTCGAAATCGAGTTCTCGTCTCTGAGCAGTTCGGTAGACTTCCATGTCTTCGCGAGCGCCTACCACTACGATGGCCATCTTTTCTTTAATTCTGATGAGGCGGTACACGATTCGAATGCCACTTCCCCTGAGCTTGATTTTCATAAAGCCAGTCAAATCCGTACCTGCCTTGTTTCCAAGAGGCTTGCCGAATCCACCTTCGTTCTGCGGCAATGGGTTCGTTCTGATTTTTTCTATAGCCTTAAGGACGATCTTTCGTTGGGAGCCATCCAGACGCTTAATATCCTTGAGAGCATCCGGGTAGAAAGCGACTTCGTACCCACTCATTCAAACTCGACCTCATCCATCTGATCGAGTTCGTCCTGGCTCACACCCAGCTCTTCCATAACATCAGACAGGGAAACAAGCGCATCGTCACGTGCCACAGCCACTCTCTTAAGTGCCAACGTTAACAAGGCGAGGTCCTCCTCCGCTTGCTTCGCTTCCCTATATTCATCGGGTGTCACAATCACAAACGCTGGCTTGTTGTGTTTGAGAACCACAACTGGATTGTCGTCCCCAACCTTCGAAAATGCAGCCGAGCCCTTACCGTGGCTGAAATCGCTAATTGGAACAAGGTTGTCGAGCGTCTGCAAAGCAGGCATACATACCTCCTAAAAATGAATTCTTTTTCGAATTCATTTTATCATTCTTTTTTGCTATATTGTACCACGCAACCGAAACAACCTTTTAGGATACGAATCCGAGCTTAGAATGACTGTTGGCCCTCGCACCGCCCTTGCCTCTTTTATTACGTCAAGTGGTATACAGCGAAGCAAAATGGCGATCTAAAGTGCGCGGCACTCACCTCGTATCGCTACAAAAAACAAACTGCTCCCCACCCACTCGGGCAAGGAGCAAGCCTCATTTTTAATCAGACTGAGAACCACGAATGCAGAAACACAGGCGACTTCAGTCCCTTATCGCCGAGAGACGTTATTGTACAGCCATTTCTTTAAGCTTCTCAGCCATCAACAAACACACGTCTTCCGATTGCGGGTACACGCCAAAATGATCGAAGAAACCATGGTCACATCCGGCATATTCGATGACCTCGACATCGATTCCTGAAGACCGTAATTTTGTAGCCCATTTTTCATCGGGGATACGAAGCGGATCGTATTCGGATGTCACGATAGTCACCGGGGGGAAATCAGTGCAGTCCTCAAGCATTAGCGCAGAAATCAACGGGTCATGAGGAGACATTTTTCCGTGTGCACAAAGTTCGACCATCGGGCCGTCCGAATCGCGAAGATGGTCGATGCGAAAACGCGCAACGTCCTCTTGATCGGCTATCGCAGGAAAATCCTCATATCCCTCGCCCTGTTCGCCCGCAAGGTCGACTTCAGGATAGATTTCGAAGGCATGGGCTACAGCTCCAGCACCCCTGAGCTGAACACACGCATTAGTAAGGCTTCCTCCCGCAGAGTCGCCGGCGACCATTATTTTATGAGGATCGATTCCGAGATCCCCGGCATGCTCGCGCACATAATCAAGAGCAAGAACGCAATCCTCGATCTGCCCGGGAAATGCCGTCTCCGGCGCCAAGCGGTATTCCGGATAAACCACCACTGCACCAGACTTTTCGGCGATGAACTCGAGCTGATGTTCAAATTGCAGAACATTCCCCGCCATAAACGCGCCGCCATGCAGGTAAACTAGCGCTGGACTTGCCTCCTTATGATTTGGTGGCGTCCAGACGAATAAATCTATATAGCGATCGGCTGCCTCCATGAGGACCTCATCGCGCTGAACCTCACCATCGAGTAGGCGGTATGTCGGCTTATCCGGGCGATGACGCATTCCAATAAGGCTCGTCCAGCTCGGAGACATGCTAACATTCCGCATCTTCTTGCGGGATACCTCGAGAATTCGCGGGTCAAGCACATGCTCTCTTTCATCATCAGGAACCGGACGAATTTGAACCTCGAGTCCCCTCTTCTCGGTTATAAACGAGCGACCGGAGATGGCGCCAATCAACGCCTCGTCGTATTGTCTGCCCATCTTAAATCCCCTCTCGGCGATAACGCCAAATCGATATTTCCATAACTTTTGAGATAACGGCTTATGATGTCCTCAGTTGTCGTATATCTATGTACTAAAGAAACTGAAGACCAAGGGGTCCACCATGCCTGCAGCAAAAGACGAGCTCACTCAGCCAGAGCTTCTCTATCAGACCGTTGAAAACGATATCCTCAAGAAAATAGTTTCTGGCGAACTCCCCGGCGGCAGTCAGATTCCCACCGAAACCGAGCTTTGCAAGCAATACAAAGTAAGCAGGATCACCGTAAGACGCGCCGTACAGAATCTCATTGACCAAAACTTGCTCTACCGCCTGCGAGGCAAGGGGACATTCGTAAACCCATCGAAGCTCACCCTGAAACGAGGAACAAGCACCATTTTCAATTTGAGCTCCGACCCCCAATACGGCGATAAAACAACCAAGTCCATCTTGGAAACAGGCTTGATCAAGGCTGATGCCCACATTGCACGGGAGCTCAAAATTGACAACGGAACCGTAGTGCAACGAGTTGCGCGCTTGGTTTATATCGAAAATGCCCCCTGCGCCATCGACACCATTTATGCAACGCAGGGCACTCTACCCGGACTACTGGAGCTTCTCACAGACAATGCCAGTCTTTTCGACCTGATCGCCAACCATTACAGCATCGCAACCGGTATTGAGAAACTCAAAATCACCGCAGGAATAGCGGGGCTCCAAGAAGCAAACCTTCTCGGTTATATCGTTGGAGCCCCCGTGAGCGTTGTCGAGCACGTCACATATGCCTGCAATGAAATGCCGCTCCACTATTCGAAAACCGTTTGGCGAGCAGACGCATCGTCCTTCGAGTTCAGCATCTCAAAAGATGGACGCCTTCTCTAGCCCAAAATCCCCAGGACGCCGAGCACAATACCCGCAGCGAGAATGCCCACAATCTGCCAAATAATTTTGACCTGTTTCTTATTGCAAAGACACATGATCCCGAACGCGCAGAGCGGCAAAAGAGCCGGGAATATCCCATCGAGCGTTTCCTGCAACTTAAACGCGGTGTCGCCGAAGTTAAGAGCGAGCGGAGTGGTAACTGCAACGGTGGTCGCCACCATTCCACCAACTACCATTAGTCCCACAATCGCCAGGCCGGACGTAACTTTGTGCATTACATCAGAATCGTTCAGCTTCGAAATCATGCCACTGCCAAGCGAATAACCATACTGAAGCCCAAACCAGCGGATCAGGATCGTTGGGACATTATAAAGAAGCAGGAACAGGATTGGGCCGAGCAGACTGCCCGAAAGGCAAAGTCCTGTCACAACGCCCGTCGCAATCATGCGAAGCGTACTGGCAATCAGTGAATCTCCAATACCGGAAAGCGGAGCCATAAGCGATGCTTTCATGGCGTTAATTGAGGCGGTGTCAAAGTCCTGATTGTTGGCGTTTTCCTCCTCCATGGAGGCCACAATGCCGGCGACCAGAGGATTAAACGTAACTTGAATATTGTAGAACTCAAGATGACGCTTATATGCCTCGATCCGGTCTTCAGGCTTATCGTATAACCGCTTGATTACCGGAATCATGTCGTAGCAGAAACCAACGTTCATTTGTCGGTCAAAGCTCCACATGATGTTGAGTGGAAAGCTGCGCCAAAATAACGCCTTTAAGTCTTTCTTGGTTATTCTCTTATCGGTCGATTTATTTGACTCCGGCGAGAGCTCAAGAACATCATTAGAATTCGTTGTCATCGTCAACCTCCTTAGCGACCGCCGCACTGGCAGGCATAAAAATGTGAGCCATATTGAGAATCCCAATCAGGATCAGCGAAAACGCCACGATACCGATCGTCGGAATGTTTAGATAGGCACTCAGCAAGAAGCCTCCAAAGAATAGGAAGCTCAGCTCCTTGGTGGACAGGATTGACATAAGCTGCGCAAATCCAAGCGCGGGCAGAATACCCGTTGCGATCGTAAGCCCATTCGTAAGCCAATCAGGAATGGCGTCAATCAGTGCCTGAACAGCATCATTTCCAACGTAAAAAGCCACGCCGCAAATCAAGCCAAGCGCAATGATGTAGAGAATTCCATTGGTCCACATAGCGGCTGCAATCGTTTTGGGGTCGTCTTTTTCGGCACCACGATCAGCCCAGACAGCCATAGGAGGCGTAACAACGCTATACATAAGGCTGTCAAACATGCCGGCAAGCACCGCAGTGGGCATAGCAATAGTCAGAGCGGTCTCGGGACCCGCACCCATAGTAATCGCAAAGGCTGTTCCCAAAACTGAACCAACAATTACGTTGGGCGGCACGGCAGCACCAACCTGCCAGACCCCCATGAACGCGAGTTCGAGCTGGAAACCAACAATAACGCCAGTCGGAATATCACCCAAAAAAATACCGACGATCGCTCCGAGGACAATCGGCCGCTCGACCATCGCAGTACCGAGTAAATAATCCGATTGACCTATCGCAGCGGCAAGACCAACCAGAAAAGCCTGAAGCAGCATATTTCTCCCTCTTCCTACAAATCAAAACTTGTTACGATGCGTTTTTTCTCGCTAGCAACCTGCCTTACCTCGAACTCGATTCCATCAGCCATGGCTTTCTTAATTTCATTAATATCGGATTGGGAAAGGCGCACAGCAGGGCCAAGCTCCTTTACGCTATCCCCCAACGGTCGAGCGCCGCCTAAATTCACAGACGTTATTTTTGGACACGCACGCGCAACTTCACAGGCGTCATGTACATTTCCCGCAACAACAATTAGCTCGTATTTATCCACCGCGCTTCCGTTAAGGGCCACGATGGAATCTTCTACACTTTTGACAACCAATTTGGCATCAGCGGGTTTTGCAATTCGCAGCGCTTGAATTCGCTCTTTGCTTGCGGCGTACTCATCTGAAACCACAAGAATAGCGTTCGCTTCAAGCGTTGGATACCAAGAGAACACGGTCTGCCCATGCACTAACCGGCTATCGACGCGACACAGTTTAATCATTTTGCCCCTTTCTCGACTTGAACACAGACAATCATCCTTGACTGCTAATGGCATATTACGTCATATGACGTAATATGCCATTACATAATATCTTGAACGGTTGAATATCACCGCTAAATGGTATTTATCTCTAAAAACAGGAGGTGCAGTCCGTCTAGACACAGTGCGTCGGGGCGGGAGGGGCCGAGTTTCCTCCTGAGCGACTCTGCTTGCAGCCGGAGCGAAAGGGGGAAATCTCGGCCCCTCCCGCCCCGGCCGGACAGGTCACACTACACCGTGTACTGCGGCAGGTCCTGCAGGGCGATGACGTCCATGCCCATGTCGTTGGCGCTGCCGTGACCCTGCTCGTCCTCGCGCACGGCCTCGATGGCACTCACGTACGTGTTGGCCGCAGACATCGCCGTCACGCAGGTCACGCCACGACGGACGGCCTCGGTGCGTAGCAGGTAGCCATCGCCACGCGAGCCCGGGCCGTACGGCGTATTGATGATTACCGCAATCTTGCCATCGGCGATGAGGTCACCGATGTTGGGACGCTCGCCGTCGTGCGGGCCGCTAATCTTTTCCACGACCTCGCACGTCACGTTGCCTCCACGCAGCACGCGCGCCGTGCCCTCGGTGGAGCAGATATCAAAGCCCAGGTAGCGCAGGATACGGGCGACCGAAAGGATATGACGCTTGTCACGGTCGCACACGCTGATGAACACCTTGCCGGCGCTCGGGTCGGGCAGCTTGTAGTCAATCGCCAGTTGCGTCTTGGCGTATGCCTCGGGATAGCTCTTGGCGATACCCATGACCTCGCCCGTCGACTTCATCTCGGGCCCCAGGATAACGTCGGCTCCCGGGAAACGGCCCCAGGGCATAACGGCTTCCTTCATGCAGAACCAGTCCAGCTGACGCTCGTCGCTCGGCAGGCCCAAGCTCGCGATGGAATCGCCCGCCATGATACGCGCCGCGCACTTGGCCAGCGGCACGCCGGTGGCCTTGGAGATGAACGGCACGGTACGGCTGGCACGCGGGTTGGCCTCGATTACGTAGACGGTCTCGCCCTTGATGGCATACTGCACGTTAACCAGGCCGCGTACGCCCAGCGCCATCGCGATGCGGCGCGTGGTCTCGCGAAGCTTTGCCTGCAGGCTCTCGCTAAAGCTGAACGGCGGGATGCAGGTCGCAGAGTCGCCGGAGTGAATACCGGCCTCCTCGATATGCTCCAGAATGCCGCCGATGTAGACCTCTTCGCCATCGCACAGGGCGTCGACATCGGACTCAATCGCACCCTCCAAGAAGCGGTCCAGATACACCGGGTAGTCGGGGCTAATGCGCGCGGCCTCGGCCATGTAATCGCGCAGATGCTCGGCATCGTAGGCGATCATCATGCCGCGGCCGCCCAGCACGTAGCTCGGACGCACCAGCAGCGGGTAGCCGATATGCGCGGCCACGGCCTCGGCCTCCTCAAACGAGGTTGCCTGGCCCGCCGGCGGATACATAATGCCCAGCTTGTCGAGCAGGGCGGCAAAGCGCTCGCGGTCCTCGGCAAAGTCGATGGCATCGGGCTTGGTGCCCATGATGTTCACGCCGCTTTCCTCGAGCATGCGCGCCAGCTTAAGCGGAGTCTGGCCGCCGAGCGTCACCACGACGCCGTCGGGTCGCTCAACGTCGATAACGTCCATGACGTCCTCGTAGGTGAGCGGCTCAAAGTACAGACGGTCGGACGTGTCATAGTCGGTCGAGACGGTCTCGGGATTGCAGTTGACCATGATGGTCTCAAAGCCGCGGGCCGCCAGCGCGTAGCTCGCGTGCACACAGCAGTAATCGAACTCGATACCCTGGCCAATGCGGTTGGGGCCGGCGCCCAGGATCATCGCCTTGGGCTTGTCCGCCGGCGTGGTCTCGTCGGGAGCCACGCACTTCTTGGCATCCGGGCTCGTGCGGTAGATGTTCTCGTACGTCTTGTAGTGGTACTCCGTGGCGCTCGAGAACTCCGCAGCGCAGGTATCGACCGTCTTCATGCTGGGAACCACGCCCAGGCCCTTGCGATAGGCGCGCACAAAGCGCTCGTCCGAGCTGGTCAGCGCGGCGATCTCGGCGTCGCTCGTGCCGCACTGTTTGAGCAGGCGCATCGCGTCGGCGTCGATATCCTCCACACACAGGCCGCGGATGCTCTCCTGGACCTGCACCATGTCATTGATACGGTTGAGGTACCACGGATCGATACCGCAGATGGCATGGATGCGAGCGATGTCCCAGCCACGGCGCAGGGCCTCGACCACAAAGAAGATGCGGTGCTCGGTCGGCGTTGCCACGGCTTGAGCGAGCTCATCGTCGCTCAGTTTGTCGGCACCTTCCTTGCCACCGGCGCAAATGCCCTGGTGGCCATCCTCCAGCGAGCGCATAGCCTTGCCAAAGGCCTCCTCAAAGGTGCGGCCGATCGCCATGATCTCGCCCACGGCCTTCATGCGCGTGGTGAGCGTGGGGTCGGTACCCTTGAACTTCTCGAAGGCAAAGCGCGGCACCTTGACCACACAGTAGTCAATCGTGGGCTCAAAGCAGGCGGGCGTTGCCTTGGTAATGTCGTTGACGATTTCGTCGAGCGTGTAGCCCACAGCCAGGCGCGCGGCGGCCTTGGCGATGGGGAAACCCGTTGCCTTGGAGGCCAGTGCGGACGAGCGGCTCACGCGCGGGTTCATCTCGATGACGATCAAGCGACCGGTGCTGGGGTTCACGGCAAACTGCACGTTGGAGCCACCGGTCTCGACGCCGATCTTCTCCAGAATGGCGAGCGAGGCCACGCGCATGCGCTGATACTCCAGGTCGGAGAGGGTCTGCGCCGGCGCCACGGTGATGGAGTCGCCGGTATGCACACCCATGGGGTCGAGGTTCTCGATGGAGCACACGATGATGCCGTTGCCGGCGTGGTCACGCATGACCTCCATCTCGTACTCTTTCCAACCCTCGATGGACTCCTCGACCAGCACCTCGTGGGCAGGCGAGAGCTCCAGGCCCTGGCTCACGATGGAGACGAGCTCCTCGTGGGTGTGAGCGATGCCGCCGCCGGCGCCGCCGAGGGTAAAGCTCGGGCGCAGTACGCAGGGATAGCCCACGCGCTCGGCGATGGCCTCGGCGTCGGCCACGCTGTAGGCATAGCCCGAGCGCGCGACCTCCAGGCCAATCTCGGCCATGGCCTCGTTAAAGAGTTTGCGGTCCTCGCCGCGCTCGATGGCGGCCAGGTCGCAGCCGATCATCTCGACGCCGTACTTGTCGAGCGTACCGTCTTTCGCCAGCTCGACGGCGGCGTTCAGACCGGTCTGGCCGCCCAGCGTGGGCAGCAGCGCGTCCGGGTGCTCTTTCTTGATTACGCGCTCGATAAACTCGGCGGTGATGGGCTCGACATAGGTGCGGTCGGCCAAGCCCGGGTCGGTCATGATGGTCGCCGGGTTGGAGTTGACCAGGATGACCTCAAAGCCATCCTCCTTGAGCACCTTGCAGGCCTGGGCGCCGGAGTAGTCGAACTCGCAGGCCTGGCCGATGACGATGGGGCCCGAACCAATGACGAGGATACGCTTGATGTCAGTACGTTTCGGCATGTTAGTTCTCCTCGGTCTCAGCGGTCTCGGACTCAGCAAAGTTCCAGCCGGCAAGGCGGTCCTTCGCGGTGTCGATGTCCAGGTAGTTCTCCTCGCCGTCCATGAGTCGCGTAAAGGCGGTAAAGAGATAGTGGGCATCGGTGGGGCCAGGCGAAGCCTCGGGGTGGTACTGGACCGAGAAGCACGGGGCGTCGAGCAGCTGGATGCCCTCGGCGGTGCCGTCGTTGAGGTTCACGTGCGTCAGGCGAATGCGGCCAAAGCGCTCGTTCATCACGACTGGCGCGATGCCGCGGCGCACCCAGACGCGCAGATCCCCATCGGCCGCATGCTCGGTCTCGCCGCCGGAAAGCTCGGGGACAAGCTTGCCCAAGCTGGGGAACAGCAGACCAAAGCCATGGTTTTGCGCGGTAATCTCCACGCGACGGCTTACCAGGTTCATGACCGGCTGGTTGCCACCGCGGTGACCGAACTTAAGCTTTTCCATCTGAGCGCCGCAGGCCAGGCTGATCATCTGGTGACCAAGACAAATACCAAAGACCGGCACCTTGCCGATCAGCTGCTGCACCTGCTCGTAGGTCTCCACCACGGCGTCGGGGTCGCCGGGACCATTGGACAAAAAGACACCGTCGGGATTCATGTCGAGCACCTCACTCGCGGGCGTATCCCACGGCACGACGGTAAGGTCGCAGCCGGCGCGGACCAGCCCTTCCAGAATGCCGCGCTTCACACCGCAGTCGTAGGCGACCACTTTGTGACGGGCAGGAGCGGCAGCCGTAAGCGCAAAGTCATGCGTGGCAGGCAGGTCGGCGGCCACAAACTCGTGAGGTACGGGGCAGCTTACGGTCTTGACCAGGTTCTCGCCTACCAGCGTGGGCGCAGCGGCCAGACGCTCGGCAAGCTCGTCGACGTCGAAGATCTCGGTCGAAATAATGCCCATCTTGGAACCATTGTCGCGCAGGTGGCGCACCAGGGCGCGAGTGTCGACACCCTCGATAGCGACGATGCCGTGAGCGCGCAGGTACTCCGGCACGCTGACGGCCGAGCGCCAGTTAGAAGGCGTGGCGCACATGTCGCGAACGATCATGCCGCACATGGCCGGAGCGCTCGCAGGGCGCACGGCGTCGCCGGGGAAGGCCGACTGGACGTCGGTCTCGTCGATACCGTAGTTGCCGATCTGCGGATAGGTCATGGTTACGATTTGGCCGGCATAACTCGGGTCGGTCATGACCTCAAAGTAGCCCTCGAGCGAGGTGTTGAAGCAAACTTCGCCGGTCGCGGTGCCCTCGGCGCCGCATGCACGTCCATAAAAAATGGTCCCATCCTCAAGATACAGGATGCAGGGACCGCAGGTGCCCTTGCTGGTTTTGGCCAGCATACGCTGGCAAAGCTCGCTGGGCGCGAAGGTGCGGGCGGCAGCGCCCGCGGTATGGTTGTTCGCCATAATTCTCCTTCCCGGTCTCACAGGACCGGCTTAAAGGTGTGTAGTTAGGCCTCGCGGTATTGTAACCGCAAGCATGCCTCATGGCGTTAATTTCATCGAAATGTTTACGAAATGATAATTATGACTTTCTATGCATAATGATTTTTTAATCCCCGTCCCAGAAAAATCATCCCGCGTGGCCTTGTGGCTCACGCGGGATGATGGCCTCTTACTTTTTCTTGTCCTGTTCCAGCAGATCGGACGGTGAGCGATCGGGCTTGCCGCCGCGGAAAATCTCGCGGCCATGCAGACGATGTTCCAGGTCACGTTCGTCCTTTTCCTCGTCAATCTTGGTCTGGCTCACCACCGGGTCCTCAATCAACGACGACACCGAGTTCACCTGTTTTTGGATGCGCTCGGCGATGGTGTCATCCATACTCACGATGCGCATCTTCCAGTCGATATTCGTGGCGTTGGATGAGCTCTTGGTCCACACGAACGTCAGGATGGCGCTCTGGTGGCCCTGGGCGGGAAACATGCCAAAGAAGGAATCGTGCTGAATGTTGCTATCCTCGTCGATATAGGCGTGAACGTTATACACCACGCGGTCGATTTTATCGTTGAGCAGCGCGTTGGTCGCAAGCGCCGCGGCCTGGATCTGCCCGTTGGACAGCAGCTCGAGCTCGTTGGCAGACGATGTGTCCAACACCGTCACCTCGACCGTGCCCGTACGCTCATCGGCTTCATCGACGGTAAAGTCGAGCGGGAACTGCGTAAAGCCGTTGCCCCACTCAAGGCCGCCCTTCAGCGCCGTCGAAACGGTATCGACCGAAACGCTCTCGGAGAGGTTCGCGGTGTTCAGACGACGCATCACGCCGTAGCCGATCTGCATGCCCACGATCAGCACCAAAATACCGATGACCACGGCCATCGCGGTCTTCGTAATGGTATGGCTCACCTGCGAACCCGAAGGATCGTCCTCGGACAGCGGGTCGATATGTTTTGCCTGGCTCGCGCGGTCCTCGCTGCGCAGCTGCGCTAGCGCCGCTTTGTCACCGCGCTTGGCCGCAGCCTCCTTCTCACGCATGCGCTCGGTACGCTTTTTGGCGAGCGTGGGATCCAAGACGCCGGATGCATCGATTTCGGAGAATAACTCCGTCACTTCTTCCGGAGTCAAAGGGTTCTTGTCAGCCATAAACTTCCTGTCATATCAATCAGTCGAGCTCGTGCGCACGCGCACCTTCGAACTGCATTCGATAGTAACGGGCATAGGTGCCGCCACGGGCGAGAAGCTCCTCGTGCGTGCCACGCTCCACAACGCGACCATGCTCAACGGTCGCAATCTCGTCGGCATGCTTAATGGTCGAAAGACGGTGGGCGATAATAATCGTGGTGCGGCCGCGTGCCAGCTCTTCGAGTGACTCCTGCACCGCCTCCTCGCTCTCGTTATCCAAAGCACTCGTCGCCTCGTCCAAAATCAGGATCTTGGGGTTCTTGAGAAACACGCGCGCGATGGCAACGCGCTGCTTCTGTCCGCCCGAAAGACGGCTGCCGCGCTCGCCCACCACGGTGTCGTAGCCCTGCGGAAGCGACTCGATAAAGGCATCGATGTTGGCGCGACGGGCGGCCTCGGCGATCTCTTCTGCCGTGGCGCCCGGCTTGCCGTAGGCGATGTTCTCGCCAATCGTACCGTCAAATAGATAGACATCCTGCTGCACCAGGCCGATGGCGCGGCGCAGGCTCTGCTGCGTCACATCGCGCACGTCCTGGCCGTCGATGCTAATGGATCCGGCAGCCACGTCGTAAAAGCGCGGCAGCAGCGAACAAGTCGTAGACTTGCCGCCGCCCGAGGGGCCAACCAGGGCAATGGTCTGTCCGGGCTTGATGGACAGATTCATATGGTCGATAACAGGGCGTCCGTCGGCGCCGCCCTCGCCCAACTCAACATCCTCGTAGCTAAAGCACACGTCGCGATATTCAACCGCGCCTGCCGTCACCTGCAGGTCCGCGGCATCCGGCTTATCCTGGATATCCGGGGCGGTCGAAAGCACCTCGTCCATGCGCTTAAAGCCGGCGATGGCCTTCTGATACGTTTCGGCCGAATTGACGAGCGTCTCGAGCGGCGTGCAGAACAGTGAAATGTAGAGCGCGAAGGTCGCCATATCGACCGCCTGCAGTTGGCCTTGCGCCACCAGCCAACCACCCAGCAGCACCACGATCACGTACAACACGCCCGAGAGCAGGCCATACGTCGCAGTGTAAACGCCCATGGCGTGATACATATTCTCTTTGGACGAAAGATAACGGTCGTTGGAGGCGCGGAACTTGGAGCGTTCAGCCTCCTCGTTCGCAAAACTCTTGACCACGCGCATGCCGGCCAGCGAATCCTGCAGCTGAGCATTAATACCGCTGATCTTTTTGCGGTTGTCGCTAAAGACCTCGCGCATGCGCATGTTCTGCCAAAACATGATGGCCGCAAACACCGCCGTCACCACGGCCATAGCAAGCGCCAGCACCGGGGCAATAGCAAAGAGGATCACAAACGAGCCGACGATCTCGATGCCGCAGATGATAATCCACTCGGGCACGTGGTGTGCCGCCTCGCAGATATCGAACAGGTCGTTGACCACGCGGCTCATCATGTCACCCGAGCTGTTGCGATCGAAGTACGCAAAGCTAAAGCGCTCGTACTGATCGAACAGGTCCTCGCGCATCTTGGACTCCATGCGCGCGCCCATCACGTGGCCCCAGTAACTCACAAAGTAGCGACAGGCGCAACGGATGGCATACATCAGTACCAGGCCAACCGCGATCATGCCGAGTGCCTGCATAATAGCAGCCTGACCCTGGGTAAAGAGCCCGCCGGTCAGATTGCGCAGAATGATAGGAAACGCCAGGTCAATGGCGGCAAGCACCAGGGCACAAACAGTATCGGCAACAAAAAGCCCCATCTGGGGCTTGTAATACGAAAGAAACCTCTTAAACATAATCACCTTACGCGGTTTTACCAAACCGCGTTTCGTCTCGACGCTGCAAGTGCTCCATTTGGACAATCTGGCCTTCAATCGTCGGTCGCGTATATCCATACGCTTCCCTCCTCTTTTAGGCCACCTTGTCTCAAATGGAGCACTTTCGCTGACTTACACAAACCTGCGGGATCATCCCCGCTCGTTAAAGCTCGGCCCCGCCTAGTCGGTGCGCGATGCTGTCGCAGGCAAGCGCGCCCACGACGGTCTTGGCATCTTCGATCTTGCCGTCGAGCACGGCGTCGATCAGCTCGTGCAGCGGCACCAGATCCACGTTGACAAACTCGTCATCATCGGGGTTGGGTGCATCGAACTCGAGTTTGGTGGCCAGATAGATGTGAATGATCTCGTCACAGAAGCCGCAGGACGTGACAATCGACGTCAAAAAGCGAATGCGACCAGCCCTAAAGCCCGTCTCCTCATGCAGCTCGCGCTTGGCACAATCGAGCGGGTCCTCGCCTGGATCGAGCTTGCCGGCGGGAATCTCGACCGTCACGCGGTCGATGGCGGTGCGGTACTGACGCACAAGTACGATCTTGCCGCTCTCGGTCAGTGCCACAACGGCCGCCGCACCCGGATGGCGAACGATATCGCGGGCGCTGCGGTGACCGTTGGGCAGTTCAACCTCAAGACGGTGGACGTCGAGGATCTTGCCCTTCCAGGCGCAGGCCTCCGAAAGAATCTTCTCGTGCAGCTCGGCATCGTGCGGGTCGTCGTCGCCCAGCACCAGCGCCGGCTCGTCAGCGACCTCGCCACCAGGCTCGCCCTCGGCGTGCCCATATATGCGGCTGTCCTCTTCGACGATTTGCGCGTCCACGAGCTCTTCGTTCTTCTCGTCCATCCGTCTCATCCCTCTCGGACTTTAGGCATCCCAGGCGTCGCGGCCACGCAGCGCGCGCAGACCGATGTCATGACGCAAGGTCTTGCCCTCAAAATCAATCTTTTCACAGGCCTCGTAGGCAAGGTTGCGAGCGTTCTCGAACGTGTCGCCCAGCGCGGTCACGGCAAGCACTCGGCCACCGTTGGTCACAAGCTGACCGTCCACCACGGCGGTGCCGGCATGGTACACGGTCACGTTCTCCATGGCCTCGGCGTCGGCGATGCCGGTGATGACTTTACCCTTCTCGTAGCTGCCGGGGTAGCCCGCGCTCGTCAGGACAACAGCCACAGCCCACTCGTCACGCCAGTCGAGTTCAATCTGATCGAGCTCACAGTTGGCACAAGCCAGCATGACCTCGACCAGGTCGTTCTTGAGGCGCGGGAGCACGACCTGCGTCTCGGGGTCGCCAAAGCGGGCGTTGAACTCCAGCACCTTGGGGCCGGCGGGGGTGAGCATAAAGCCGCCGTACAGGCAGCCGCGGTAGTCGATGCCCTCGGCAGCAAGCTCGGCCACGGTCTGCTCCATGACCGCCACCATCGTGGCGTGCTCCTCGTCGGTCACGATGGGCACCGGGCTGTAAACGCCCATGCCACCGGTGTTGGGGCCCTTGTCGCCCTCGAGCGCACGCTTGTGATCCTGCGAGGTGGCCATGGGACGCACGGTCTTGCCGTCGGTAAAGGCCAGCAGCGAGCACTCGGGGCCGGTTAGCATCTCCTCAATGACCACGGTGTTGCCGGCATCGCCAAAGGTGCCGCCAAAGCACTCGCGCACGGCCTCCTCGGCCTGATCAAGTTCGGTCGCCACGATAACGCCCTTGCCCGCGGCAAGGCCGTCGGCCTTCACGACCAGCGGGGCGCCCTGCTCGCGCACGTAGGCGAGAGCCGAAGCCTCGTCGGTAAACGAACCATAGGCTGCCGTCGGAATGCCCGCACGCTCCATGAGCTGCTTGGAGAACAGCTTGGAGCCCTCCATCTGGGCGCCCTCGGCACCCGGGCCAAAGCAGGGAATACCCGCCGCGCGCACGGCGTCGGCCACGCCCGCCACGAGCGGAGCCTCGGGGCCAATTACCACGAGTCCGCATCCGTGGCTCTGCGCAAACGCCGCCACGGCCGCAGGATCGCAGTCGTCGAGAACAACGTTCTCGCCGCAGCTCGCGGTGCCGCCGTTACCCGGCGCGATGTAGAGCTTGCCGGCGCGCGGTGATGCTGCGAGCTTAGCTGCCAAAGCATGCTCACGGCCGCCGCTGCCCAACAACAGGATGTCGATGGTTTGAGTGTCCGCCTTCAAGGGTGCCTCCTCTATGGATGAACGGCCCGCTCCGCGCGAGCCCTTTGCAAGCAAATATACCCCTCGGCCGCCCGTCCGGGCTGCAAAGGGGTATATCGCAATAACCAAATAGTCCCGATTACTTCCAGAATCGGTTGATGATCTGCTCGCGACCAGCGCCAACGCCAATGAACGTCACGCGGGTGTGTGCCAGATCCTCGATAAACGCCACGTAGTCCTGAGCCTCCTGCGGCAGCTCCTCAAAGCTGCGGCAGCCGGTGATATCGCACTTCCAGCCAGGAAGCTCCTCGTAGATGGGCTTGGCGTGCTCAAAGCGAACCTGATGCTCGGGCACGCTGGTATAGCGCTCACCATCGACGTCGTAGGCCACGCACACCTTGATGGTGTCGAAAGCCGAAAGCACGTCGAGCTTGGTCATGGCGATATCGGTGAGGCCGTTGACGCGCGAGGCGTAGTTGGCGATGGGGCCGTCGAACCAGCCGCAGCGACGACGGCGACCGGTGGTCACGCCGTACTCGTAGCCCTCCTCGGTCAGCGTGTGACCGGCCTCGGACTCATAGGAAAGCTCGGTGGGCATGGGGCCCGAACCGACGCGGGTGATATAGGCCTTCATGACGCCCAGTACGCGGTCGACGTTCTTCATACCGACGCCGGAGCCGGTGATGGCGCCGCCGGCGGTGCAGTTGGAAGACGTCACGTACGGATAGGTACCGTGGTCGATGTCGAGCAGCGTCGCCTGGGCGCCCTCAAACAGCAGGTCCTTGCCCTCGTCAATCATGTTGTTGAGCAGCAGACTCGTCTCGGTGATGTAGGGACGCAGGCGCTCGGCCATCGGCAGGTACTCGTCGCAAATCTGGTCCACGGTGTAGGTGGGCAGATTGTAGATGAGCTCGAGCTCGGGGTTCACGCGGGCGAGAGCGGTCTCCAGCTTGTCGCGGAACAGCGTCTCGTCCAGCATGTCCTGCATGCGCAGACCAATGCGGGCCATCTTGTCCTGATAGCACGGACCGATACCGCGCTTGGTGGTACCGATGTTCTTCTTGCCGAGCTTCTGCTCAAAGGCGCCATCCAGATCAATGTGGTACGGCATGATGACATGCGCGTTTCCGCTAATCTTGAGGTTCTTGGTGGTGATGCCGTCGGCCTCGAACATGTCGATCTCCTCAAGGACAACCTTGGGGTTGACGACGCAGCCGTTACCGATCACCGACACGTGGTCGGAATACATGATGCCGGAGGGCACCTGGTGCAGGCCGTACTTCTTGCCGTTGACGACGATGGTGTGACCGGCGTTGTTGCCGCCCGAGTAGCGCACGACGGCATCGAAGTCGCCGGCGACCAGATCGCAAATCTTACCCTTGCCCTCATCGCCCCACTGGGCACCGACCAAAACGGTTGACGGCATGTTTACTCCTTACATTCATGGACTGTCTACGCACCACGCCGGCACGCAGAAGCACAAAACATTCCCAGTATACCCGTGCAACGGGCGCCTGTCCTACTCCTCGGCATGCGCCCCATCAAGCTCATAGAACTTGGTGGATGCCGGCAGGAACATCAGGTCGACGTCGCCGATCGGGCCCGAACGGTTCTTGGCCACGACGATACGCGTAACGCCCTCGTCGGGTCGATCGTCGCGCGAGGCCTCGGCCTCGTCGGCGGAACGGTCCAAGAACATAACGATATCGGCGTCCTGCTCGATGGAGCCCGATTCACGAAGGTCGGAAAGCTGCGGGCGCTTGCCGGTACGGGATTCGACCTGACGTGAGAGCTGCGACAGCGCGATGAGCGGGATCTTGAGCTCCTTGGCCATGATCTTCAAACCACGCGACATCTCCGAGACCTCGACGGTACGGCTCTCGGAGCGGCGTCCCGGCGGAGGACTCACCAGCTGCAGGTAGTCCAGGATGATAATTGCCTTCTCCTTGTTATGGAGCATACGGCGGCTCTTGGCGCGAATCTCGGTCACTGTGGTGCCGGGCGTATCGTCAATCAGAATATCGAGCTTGGACAAGGTCTGCGTGGCCTCGTTGATATTGGCCCACTGCTCGGGGCTAATGCGGC